>NZ_CBDRFA010000037.1:0-73100 GCF_965343085.1 Nocardiopsis synnemataformans
CCGTTCGTGGCCGCCTTTCCCCGGTTGGAGGAGCTGACCGTGAAGGGTGCAGACGGTGAGCGGGGCCAGCTCGGGCTGCACGTGCCCTCGCACGCCTCGCTGCGCTCCCTCACCCTCCAGAGCGGTGGCCTGCCCGGCCGGGTCGTGCGCGAGGTGGTGTCCTCGGGTCTGCCCGCGCTGGAGCACCTGGAGCTGTGGCTGGGGGTGTGGGACTACGGCGGCGACACCTACCCGCAGGACCTGGCGCCGGTGCTCGCGGGTGAGGCGTTTCCCCGGCTGCGGTACCTGGGAGTGCGCAACGCCGAGGGGGCGGACGGGTGGGTTATGGCGCTGGCCGAGGCGCCCGTCGTCAAGCACCTGGAGGTGCTCGACCTGTCGTTGGGGATCTTCACGGACCGGGGTGGCGAGGTGCTCGTGGACCAGGCCGATGCCTTCTTCGGGCTGCGCGAACTCGACCTGCACCACCACTTCCTGAGTGAGGAGATGGAGGAGCGTGTGCGGGCCGCGTTCGCCGGATCCGGGGTCGAGATCGATCTGTCCGACCGGCTGGAGCCCGACCAGGACGAGGACGAGTACGAGGACGAGCTCTACTACTACACCGCGGTGTCCGAGTAGCCGGACCGCTCACGGCCGGGGCCGGGATGGCCACCGGTGGCCAGCCCGGCCGGGAGTGGCTCCAGGCGCCTCGACCGCTCTCCGCCCGTTTCCGTCTGTCGCCCGCGACTGCTAGGTATGGGGGACATACCCACCCCTCCGAAGGGATTTCCTATGCCCGAACTCACCGAGTTCGCGGGTCTGTCCGTGGTCGAGTTCCCCGCCAGCGGCACGGAGGAGGAACGGATCGAGCAGATTCGTAGACAGGGCGGGGACCCGCACGCTCCCGCCTCCACGGCCTGGCGGCTGCGGTACGACGGCGAGGTGATCGAGGAGTACGTCGCCCGTTTCCTGTCCCTGGTGGACGCCGAGCAGGTACGGGCGCTGGTCATCGGCGACTGGGAAGCCATGGCCGGAGGCCCGGAAGGGTTCTTGGAGTCGCTGATCGCACACGCCGGGTCGCTGCCGAACCTGCGTTCCGTTTTCGTCGGCGACATCACCGGCGACGAGTGCGAGCTCTCCTGGATCACCCAGGGCGACATGGCGCCGCTGCTGGCCGCCTTCCCCCGCCTGGAGGAGCTGACCACGAAGGGCGCCGACGGCGTAGACGGCCCCCTCCACCTGCACGTGCCCTCGCACGAGGCGCTGCGTTCCCTCACCCTCCAGAGCGGCGGCCTGCCCGGTTTCGTCGCCCGCGAGGTGGCGTCCTCGGGTCTGCCCGCTCTGGAGCACCTGGAGCTGTGGCTGGGGATGGAGGACTACGGCGGCGACACCTCCCCGGCGGACCTGGCGCCGGTGCTCTCGGGAGAGGTGTTCCCCCGGCTGCGTTACCTGGGGGTGCGCAACGCCCAGAAGCTGGACGAGTGGATCCCGGTACTGGCCGGGGCTCCTGTCGTCAAGCGTGTGGAGGTGCTCGACCTGTCCCTGGGCTGTCTCACCGACAAAGGCGGTCAGGTGCTCCTCGAACACGCTGACGCCTTCGCCGGTCTGCGCGGGCTCGACCTGCACCACCACTTCCTGAGCGAGGAGATGGAGGAGCGCTTGTACGACGAGTTCGACGGGCTCGGGGTCGACGTCGACCTGTCCGACCGGCAGGAGCCGGAGGAGTACGCCGAGAGCCTCTGGTACTACACCGCGGCGGCCGAGTAGCCGGACCGGGCCGGAGAGCGATCGAAGGAGCCTGTCGGGACTTCCTCCTCACCACAGGTCGTCGAAGAGGCCGCCCCGGTCGTCGTCCTCTCCGGTCTCCTCCTCCGGCTGGTCGGTCTTCCCGCTCTCCTGCGTTCCCTGGGCCTTTTCCGTCTCCGGCACCCCCTGGGCGTCCTGCGCGGGTGGGGCGGCACCGGAAGGCGGAACCACCACTGGAGGCGGCATGACCGCTGTTCCCCACTGCCGTGAGGGTGCGTTCTCCCCGGACTCCCCGGACTCCCCGGACTCCTCGGAAGGCGCAGCGGCCTTTCCCGGAGAGAGTTCCTCGTCCGGTGCCGTCTGCTTGTCCGGAAGGGAGGGCGCTTCCGCCGGTCCCGGCCCGGGAGGCGCGTGGTCCGGAGGGAGCGCCGACGGTTCTCCGGTGGCGGGAGGCTGAGAGCTGGGCTCGGCCGCACCGGCGGCGGGAGGACCACTGGTGGGACCAGACCCGGGATCGTGGCTGGGACCGGAACCGAGATCGGAGCCAGGACCGGGGACGGGGACGCCAGGGTGCCCTTCCGCCGGAGACGGCATGCCCGGTGCGGGTTCCCCCGGGACGGCCGGAGAGGCCTCCTTCCAGGCCTCCCCGTGCTGCGCCGCCTGCTCCGGAGGCACGGAGGGATCAGGAGCCCCGGGTGTCTGCTGGGACGCTTCGTCCGCCGGGGGAGTGCCGTGTCCGCCCGGAGGGGGAACGGGCTCCGTGATAGGCGGGGTGGGGGCGGGGGCTGGAAACGGCAGAGGAACTGCCGGTACTCCCCATGGCGGTGTCGGGCCCTGATACGGGTCGGCGGCAGGTGGGGGAGCGGCGGGGGCGGGTGCAGGAGGCGGCATGGGAACCACCGGTACTCCCTGCGGTGGCGTCGCGTCCTGACGCGGTCTGGGATTGACGGGAGGTCGACGCCGCCGCTGGGCCGCCCACGCCACTTCCTCCTCGACCTGCCTTCTCTTGGTGTCCACCGACTCGACGAGGCTCAGGAGGGCGACCACGGCCAGGACCAGCAGGACCAACCAGTAGCCGGTCTCGTTGTGGCTGTCGATCCGGTACGCGGAGCTGAACACGCCCTGGTCGTGCCCTTGCTCCTGCGCGTCGGCCGCCACCCGCGCGTGCAGGGCCATCTGGTTCGCGATGACCGACACGAAGGCCACCACAGCGCAGCACAGCGCGGTGACCTGGCTCGCGAGCGCGTTCCGCCGCGTCTGGAAGTGTCCGGCGGCGGCGCCGACCAGGATCGCGATCACCGAGAGCACCGGGAGGAACAGGAAACCCGTGCGCAGGTCGTCGAGCTGGGCGCGCGTCAGTTGCTCCCCGTTCGTGCCGGAGAAGTCGGGGTGACCGTTGAACACCATGTCCCAGCCGGTGTAGACCGCTTGCTGGCCGCCGAAGTCGCCTGAGCAGGACACCGTCAGAAAGGGGAAGAAGAAGCAGAGCAGGGCGAGGCCGAATCCGCCAGTGCTGATGTGCCTGGTCGGACGAGGGGATTCCGGCATGTTTTTCCCGTTTTTTGGCGCGGCTACAAGATAATTTACCTTACCCTCCGTGCAAATCCGGCAAACCGGAATGGAGCTTCAAGGAGTGGGGGTGAGAATCCCAGCGGCTTTTCCTCGCCTTTCCGGGTTTTTCCAGGTTCCCGTGCGTTCTCCGGTGCGGTGCGGGTCAGTGCCAGGAGCGGGGGCCGAAGGAGAACTCCGGTCCGCCGGTGGGGGTCTCCGTCCCGCGCTGTACGCCCCGGTCCCGGTGCGGGACGTGCCGCTGGTCGCGCGCCGGACCGCTCCCGCCCCGGTGGGAGGACGTCCGGAGGCGTACCGCAGCACGTCGCTGTGTGTACCCGCGGGCGGGTTGGGCAGTGGGATCCCGGCAGCGGAAAGACACGACACCGAGGAGGCTGTCATGGCTGAGCCCGAGAGCCCGCTCAAGGACAAGAACTACAACCTGGTCTGGGCCGTCCACCAGTCGCTGGAGAACGTCTGGCGCCTGGAGGGCTACATCAAGGACGCCGAGAAACAGGGCGACGACGAGCTCGCCACGTGGTTCCGCCGGATCCAGGAGAACAACCAGAAGGCCGGTGAGCAGGGCAAGAAGATGCTCATCGAGCGCATCAAGAAGGAAAACGGCTGAGGCACCGCGAAAGCGGTTCCACCAGCCGAGGCGGTTGACTCCGCCCCTTCCCTGACCCCGGTGCTGAAAGGCGCCCCCTGTTCCGACGGGGGGCGCCTTCCTGTGTGCCGGAGCTCCACGCGTGTCGGCGCGCACCGGCCCCAAAGCCCCTCCGGGGGTCGGCGCCCCGGGCCGGATCCGGTCACGGGGAACGCCCGCAAGCCCGTCTGTGTAGGGTGACCGCAGGCCGGTCACCCTTCCCACGCAGGAGACGTATGAGCGCCGAAACCCCCGGGCCTCACCAGACGCGTAACTCCCAGCGGGACAACCACGGGCAAACCGTCCAGGCGGACACCATCCACGGTGACGTGAGCATCGTCGTCTCCCCTGACGCGCCCGTGGTCCCCATGCAGGTGGAGTCCCCGACCGCGGACTTCGTCAACCACGAGGGACCGCAGAACTGGGTGCGCGGCCTCCTGGACCCGGACGCGCCCCCCAAGGTCGTGGTGTACCAGGGTCCCCTGGGCATCGGCAAGACCTCCCTCCTGGCCAAGATCGCCTACGCCACCGACTCCTACTTCACCGGCGGCCAGCTGACCTTCTCCTACACGCGCGGACGTCAGGAGGACAGCGGCGCGGCGCTGGCCCAGTTCCTGCGCGCCCTGGGCGTCGACAAGCGCGCGTTGCCCGAGGACCCACGGGACTGGCACGGCGAGTACCGCACCCGCACACGCGGCAGGCGGCTCCTGGTCCTGGTGGAGGGCGCCTGGGAACCCGCGCAGGTGCGCGCCCTGGTCCCCTCGGGCCGCGGCAGCCTGGTCCTGGTCTCCAGGGACGGCCCGGAACTGGGCGAGCTGGCGATCGACACCGGCGCCCGGATCCGCGACCTCGACCCCCTCGGCCGTGACGCCTCCCTGGAGCTGCTGGAGCGCAGGACCGACCACCCCCTGTCCGAGGAGGACCCCGACGCGGTGGGGACGCTGCTCAAGGTGTGCGGCGGCCTGCCCCTGGCGCTGGTCCTGGTCGGCGGTCAGCTCCAGTGCGGAGGGCCCGGGAGCGCGAGGGCACTGGCGGCCCGGATCGGGGGCGCCCGAGGGGTACTGCGTGCCATCGGCGACGACGAACGGAACCTCGACGTGCTCTTCAAGACCGCCTACGACGCCCTGCCCGCCCCGGCCGCCGCCCTCTACCGGGCCCTGGGCACGTGGCCCGGTCCCAGGTTCGACCGGTCCCTGGTCGACGCGGTGCCGGTGGGCGGTGCGGAGGACGCGGGCACGGGAGACGGAGGCACGGGCAACGGCGCTCTGCGGGAGCTGATCACGGCGAACCTGGTCGAGGAGGACCGCGGCGGGCTGCGCTTTCGCCACGACCTCGTCCGCACCCACGCGCGCGAACGCGCCGAGGCCGAGGAAGGCGAAGCCGACCGGCGGCTGCGGCTGACGGGCATGCTCGACGCCTACATGGTCGTCCTGGGCTTCGCCGAGCGGCACGCGCGCGGCGGGCGGCTGCGCGCGGTCGACCTGGAGTCCCTGCTGGAGGGCGCGCGGGACCCCTTCGACGGAACCGGGTCCGCGCGCGAGTGGCTGCTGAGGGAGCGCCCCACCCTGCTGGCCGTCGTCCTGGGCTGCGCCGACCTGGGCCTGCACGACCACACCTGGCGGTTCGCGGAACTGGCCACCGCCCTCTACCTGGACCAGCGCTTCCTGCACGACTGGGCCGCCACCGGTGAGGCCGGTGCCGACGCCGCCCGCGTGCTCGGCCACACCGTCGCCGAGGCCCGCCTGTGCTCGCTGACCACCCGGCCCCTGCTGGACCTGGGGCGCGAGGACGACGCGCGCGCCCGGTCCGTCCGCGCGGTCGAGCTGGCCGAGGACCTCACGGACGACCTGCTCAAGGGGTCGGTCTGGGAGTTCCACGCCCGTTTCCTGGAAAGGAGCGACCCCTCCGCCGCCGTGGAGGCCTTCGACCGCTCGGTACGCCACAACGAGGCCAGCGACAGCCCGTCGGCGGTGCGCGGGGTCGCTCTGGCGATCCTCTTCCGCGGGAGCGCCCGTACCGCGGCCGGGCAGGCCGAGGCCGCGGTCGCCGACATCCGCGACGCGCGCGAGCGGCTGCTGTCGCTGCCGGAGGGGGCGGACGACCGCATGGCCGCGCGGGCCCGGACGGCCCTGGGGCTGGCCCACGCCTCCGCGGGGCGCGTCCGCGAGGCGGTGGCCGAACTCACCGGAGCGGTGGCCGAGTTCAGGAAAAAGGCGCAGGAGTCGGGCCGGGAGGACCTGGGTTACTACGAGGCCGAAGCCCATGAGGCCCTCGCCGACGTGCTGGAGGGCCTGGGCGCCACCGGTGACGCCCGTACCCACCTCGCGGCGGCCGGGCGGCTCCTCGAAGGGCTGGGCAGCCCCCGGGCCAGGGAGATCGCGGCGAGGCTGGCGGAGGGCGGCGGGACCGGATCCCCCTGAGGACGCGTCCGCCAGGAGGTTCTTGATCCGGGCGCACCCTGCCCTGTCCGCCGTGATCTTGTACCTATAGCGAGGTTCGAGCGCCCAACCGCGCTATAAGTACAAGATCATCGCAGGTTAGAACCCCTGCGTTGCACCAGCAACATTTCCGGCCAGGTCGTACTCAGCACCTAAGGGTGGACGCTCCGGGCGGGATCACCTTGGGCCGGATCGCCCTGGGCCGGGGTCCGGGGGGCCGGACGGCGGCAGGGACTCGACCGCGCACTCCTTGGGCACCGAGCCGACCCAGACCTTGACATGGTCGGGGACCTGCGCGGACGAGCGCAGGAACGTGTACACCGCACCCGCGGCCAGGGCGGGCGGAAGCGGCGGCCGGGACCGGACCAGGAACCGGCGCCCGTCGCGCACCACGAGGAGGGTGCCCAGGCTGGTCGCGCAGGCGACCGCCAGAGCGCCCGGGTAGGCCCTCAGCGTCCGCGCGGCCCAGGAGTCGGCGGACGCCGCGCCGTGGTCCGCCTCGCCGGGGGGAGCGTCGCGGCACACCACCGACGCCGAGTTGGCCAGCGCGTCGCGCTCCTCGGTCTCGTAGGCGCACAGGTGGCGGAAGGTCCCGTGCGGTGGGTCGGGGACCGTGCGCGACGCCGCGGGGAAGCGTTCGAGGGACACCTCCTGAGGACCCTCCAGCCGTCCGTGCACCTCGAACGACCGCGGCGTACCGGTCGCCGGGTCCGCCACGGGCGGGGGGAGGCTCCGCCCGGTGTCCTCCCCGACCCGGTCCGACGGACGCGGTTCCAGCCCCAGCAGGCCGTACAGCAGCTCCGTCAGACGCCGCCAGCCCTGCCCCGGGTGGGCGAAGGCGAGGTCGGCGGCCTCGCTGTGCAGACCGGGGCGGTGGCCGTCGATGGCAGTCTCCACCTGGCGGCGCAGGTCCTCCGGGGCCAGCCGGGCGGCGGTCCGGGCCAGCTCCGACACCGCCGTGCCGGGCACGGACTCCGAGCCCATCGCGGCCAGCAGCACGGGGTGGTCCATGGCCGCGCCGTACAGGGTGACGCTGCCGTGGTCGCCGACCACGCAGTCGGCCGCGACCATGGCCGCGCCCCACCCGGAGTGCGGCGGGATGAGCAGCAGGCCCGCGTCCAGCGCGTCGGCGAGCATGTGCCGCACCTGCCAGGGGCTGTGCGCGAACCACACGTTGGGGTGCAGCACGGCCGCGACCCGGTAGCCGTCGTGGGGGAGCGCGCCCAGGAGGGAGCCGGGGAGCAGGGGACGGCTGCCGATCAGCCCTTCGGGGCCCCAGGTGGAGGTCGCGACCACGAGCCTCTGGTCCGGCCGCACGCCCATGTGCTCCCGGTAGCGGTCGCGCATGCGCCGCCCGGCCAGGAGGCGGTCGCGTGCGGGGTCGCCGACGACCACGGCGTGTTCGGCGAGCGGGACGCGCGCGGCCCGCAGCTGTTCGCGCTGGGCCGGGTGGGACAGGACGAGATGGACGTTGTCGGCGTCGTGGAACTCGGGCCGGGGCACCCCGGACAGGCGGACCTCGCCGCTGCGGTGGTCGGGGACGTACTTCTGGAACCCGACGCCGTGCGGCAGCACGACCACGGGGCAGGAGAAGCCGGTGAGGTCGGCGTTCTCGGTGGCGGTGAGCACCAGCGCGGGCTCGACCTCCAGGCGCGACTCCCAGGGGACCAGGCACACCTGGTGCTCGGCGAGCAGCCGCTCGGTCCCGGCGTTGAACGCGGAGGTGCCGTCGTAGGCGAACACGAACAGCACGCGGGTGTCGCCGCGGAACAGGGTGAGGCTCTCCAGGACCCGTACGGCGGAGGTGAACGTGCGGGCGAGGGCCAGCACGACGGGCCCGTCGAAGGTCCGCCAGCGCGGAGCCTCGCCGCCGGAGTTGGCTTGTACGTACGGGGAGTCGGTCAACAGTTGTCCCTACGACCGCCGGGATCTGTGCCACCAGGGTAGTGGGCGGCTTCGCCTCCGTGCCCGTGGTCCGTTTCCGCCCGGGTCGTGGCCGGTCCCCGCGCGCGGCTTCTCCGCCTCGGGGAAACGGGGCTCTGCCCGCCCGTGCCGTGGACGGTCTCCACGCACATGGCCGACTCCACGCACATGGCCGCTCCGCCTCGGGGGAGCGGGCTCCTGTCCCGCAGGGGGAGGCCCTCCGCGGGCGTGGCCGCTCCCGGCCACGCGGCCGGTCCTTCGCCCCTGGTTCCGTGCTTCCACCGCGCGGTACAAACGGGCGAGACGACTCCCGAGATCCCGGGAAAGGGTGCTGTCCATGAGCGACGGGCGTGAAGACGACCGCCGGGCCTCCAGGGCGTGGGAGGAGACCAAGGCGGAGCTGGTCCACTTCCACGTGGGCGGGCGTCGGAAGGACCTGAGCGGACGCTCGTGGTCGGAGTACCCCGTCCTTCCCCGGCCCCCGCACGAGGCGGACACCGGCGAACACCCCGAACTCCGCGGAAGGGCGTTCGTCGAGGTTCCCGAAACCGGCTGGCACGCCCTTGTCGCCTGGGCTATCGGCCCCGAGCACGCCGTCCGGTGCCCGGAGCCGCGGACGCCCTCCCCGGTGCACGTGACCTGCGAGAGCGGTGGCAGGCGCGTCCGGCGGTGGGAGGAGAGGACCCGCACGGACCGGGCGGGCGTCGACAGCGACATCGACGACTTCCTGACGGAGGCCGGGGTGCCGCACCAGCCGTGCGGGTACCGGTGGTTCGCCGAACTGCCCGAGGGGATCCGCGACGGCGACCACCTCTTCGGCTCGTTCTCGTCGCACCTGGCGTCGGTGGGCTCGGACGAGCAGGACCCGCCGGGGATGCGCGGGGCCATGAGGGGCCTGGCCCGGCGCCTGTACGGGGACCCCTGCCGGTCCGCGCCCCCGGACTCGCTCGACGGACCCTGACGGGGGCGCGGGGGCGGTCGTGCGCGGCGCGGCGGAGCGAAACACGGGACGGCGGGGTGCGAGCGGTCGCGCGGGGCCCGCCCCAGGTGACGGCTCCGAGCGTGCCTGTCTGTCGCCCGGGACTGCTAGGCATGGGGAAACCATCCCCACCTCCCCGGAAAGAGAGCCCCCATGGCCGATCTCACCGAGTTCGCGGGCCTGCCCGTGGTCGAGTTCCCCTTCGACGAGGACAAGGAGATACGGGAGGGGTGGGAGGGGTGGCGCCGGGAGTTTCGGCGGATCCAGGAGTCCGCCGGTGACCCGTCCGCCGCCTCCGCCGCCTGGCGGCTACGGATGGGGGGCGAGGACTCGGACGGAGACGAGGGCGAGGAGGCCGCGTACTTCGCCCGCTTCCTGGCCGAGGTGGACGCCGGGCAGGTGAGGGCGCTGATCATCGGCGACTGGTTCGATTCCGGCGAAGGAGGCCTGTACGAGGCCGTGGACCTGCTGGTCGAGCACGCCGACGCGCTGCCGAACCTGCGCTCGGTCTTCGTCGGCGACATCTCCGTCGACGAGTGCGAGCTCTCCTGGATCAACCAGCCCGACATGGCGCCGCTACTGGCCGCCTTCCCCCGTCTGGAGGAGCTGACCGTGAAGGGTGCCGCCAGCGTCCTGGGCGGCGTCCTCGGTCTGCGCGTGCCCTCGCACACCTGCCTGCGTTCGCTCACCGTCCGGAGCGGCGGCCTGCCCGGTCAGGTCGCACGCGGGGTGGCGTCCTCGGGTCTGCCCGCGCTGGAGCACCTGGAGCTGTGGCTGGGGATGAAGGACTACTACGGAGACACATCCCCCGAGGATCTGGCGCCGGTGCTCTCGGGTGAGGCGTTTTCCGGGCTGCGTTACCTGGGGGTGCGCAACGCCGAGAAGGTGGACGAGTGGATCCCGGTACTGGCCGAGGCGCCCGTCACCGAACGTGTGGAGGTCCTGGACCTGTCCCTGGGCGTCCTCACCGACAAGGGCGGTCAGGCGCTCCTCGACCGCGCCGACGCCTTCGCCGGTCTGCGCGGGCTCGACCTGCACCACCACTACCTCAGCGAGGAGATGGAGGAGCGCGTGCGGGCCGCGTTCGCCGGGAGCGGGGTCGAGGTCGACCTGTCCGAACGGCTGGAGCCCAGCTACTTCCCCGGATACGGGGAGAACGCCGAGGGCTACTGGAAGTACTACACCGCGGCGGCCGAGTAGCCGGGCAGCGGGGTGGCCGGACGCCGCTCTCCGCGCGCACGGGGGCGGGCCGCAGGATCGTGGCGGACCCCTGACCTCCGGAGCCCCGCTCCCGGCGCGCACGGCGGGAACGGGCACGCCACCTCACGCGGTGACGGCCTCCACCAGGGCGCTGCGCTCACCGGGCTCCTCGGGGCGCAGCGCCCGGGACACCCCGACCAGGTCGGTGGGCGTGCCCGGCTCGGGGCGCAGGCCCGCCACCGTGCCGTCGTCGAGGTGTGTGCGCAGCTCGCTCGGGTGGCCGTCGGAGTGGTGCACGACCACCGCCTCCTCCCCAAGGTCGCGGCACCACGTGCCGGGGAAACCGCAGCCCGCGCGCAGCGCGGCGTTGGCCGAACGAGTTCCGTCCCAGGTCAGCACGTGCAACGGCGCCCCGTCCTCGTCGCGGTAGGTCAGGCGCAGGCCGCCTTCCACCTCGTGCACCTGGGTCAGTGACCAGCCCGGGTGGTCCAGCACCGCGATGGTCTGCTCGAAGGACATGATCTGCGCGCGCGAACGCTCGTCGGCCGCCCGCGCGAGCACCGCGTCGCCCACGGCGGGCAACGCCGCGAGCAGACCGGCGACCACCGCCACTGCGGGCAGCACCCCCGGCCGCCAGCGGTCGGACGGCCGGTCCACCAGCATCGACGCGCCCATGCCCAGCGTCGCGACGGCCCCGGACAGGAAGGCGGTGTTGGCGGTCGTCCCCCAGGGCAGCGGCATGACCTCCGGGGCCAGGAACGTGACGACCACGGGCGTGGCCATGGCGGTGGCCGTCACCAGCGCGGCCGACGCGGAGGGGTGGTTCACGCCGGACCTCTCCAGCCACTGGGACCCCAGCCAGAACATGAGCAGGATGACCCCGGCGACCACCGGCGCGAGTAGTAGCACCCCCTGGCCCGCGCCGCTCATCGTCAGGGCGCGGGCGGTGTCCCAGACACCCACGGGGAACAGGGACATCAGCGGAGCCCCCACCAGGCACAGGGAGAGGATCGCGCCGACCGCGGCGACCCGAGGCCGGCCCGAGGGTGCTCGTGGCAGCACACCGTCCAAGGCCGCATCATCCTCCCGGCGGGAATGACACGTTACGCCTGTTGTGTCTTGGGAGCCAGGTGTGCAAAGCGGGATTTCGGCTTGACCCCGACGGCCCCGGAGTCGGCGGCGGACCAAGAACCGGTGATCCGTTCCCCTCGCGGCGGTGAACCGCCGCCCCGGCCGATTCCCCCGCTGCGCCCTACTCGCCCAGTTGGCGGCGGAACGGCCTGCGCGCGGCGTTGAACTGCGCCCAGGACGGGTCGAGCTGGCTGCGCAGCTTGACCTCCCCCTCGGACCAGTCCGTCAGCACGGCCTCGAACTCGGGCAGCACACCCGAGTCCGGGTCCAGGTAGTAGCGGTAGTCGCGCCTGCCGCCCACGGTCTGGCGCATGAACAGTGCGCCGTTGCCCCCCAGCACACCCGAGATCCGGGCCTCCAGGTCGTCCAGCGCCGAAGCGGAGGCGCCGGTGGGCAGCTTGTCCTCGTCCGTGTGCGTGTACGGCACGACCACCTGCACGAACAGCGTGAACGCCGGGAAGTCGCGGCGGGTCAGCGGGTGGCGGAGCAGGATCTCCACAGCGCCCTGGAGGGGGATGCGCCCGTGCAGCGTCGCCCAGCCGCCCGAACCGCCGAGCATGTCCGCCATCTGCCGCACCACGGCGGGCATCGACGTGGGCGGCAGCGGGTCCAGCGGCGGCTCGTCCAGCGGCGCCGTCTCGCCGATCCACCGCACCCGGTCGTCCTCGCCCAGCGCCAGCAGGGTGACGTGCTCGGCCACGGCCGCGCGCGTGCTCTCGGGCAGGAACATGTTGTCGGGGTGGTACACGCCCACCTCGATCTTGCCGGTCGCGTGGTCGACCCGCATGGACACCGACACGTGCGACAGGTCGAGCTCGTGGTCGTCCAGGTTGACGGTGGTGGACAGCTGGTCGTGGTCGGCGGGCCGCACCGGCTGGAACAGCCACCGGGAGTCCTCGGGGGCCGAGCGCGCCCAGCGCTCGGACAGGATGCGCGCCTCCTCCGAGCCGCCGGGGCGCAGCGTCAGGGCGTAGGCGGGGCCGTCGGTCAGCCGGGACGGGTCGTCCAGGGCGGCCAGCTGCTCCAGGAGCTTGCCCGGGTCCACGTCGGCCGACAGGTCGAGGTCCTCCAGACCGCTGCTCGGCTTCGGGGCGCGGCCCACCTCCCACTCCATGTCCGGGTGGATCGAGCGGACCAGCGCGGTGACGCGCTCGGACACCTCGGCGGGCACGGGCTGGTCCGACTCGACCGCGCTGGCCAGGGCCTCGCGTTCGGCGGGCCAGGCGTCCCAGAAGGCGGTGACTGAGGAGGTGGAGTCGGCGGAGCGGCGACGACGGAACAGAGCCATGTCCCGATTTTCGCAGAAGCGGACGACCACACTCGCCGTCGCGGCCGGGGTACCGCCCATCGGACGGCTCCCCGTCCCGGGGGCGGCAGCCGAGTCCCCGTGCCGGGCGCTGCCGCGCACCGGCCGGATCTCCCCGTACCCCAGCGCGTGTTCCCGTCCCCCAGCCGGGGATTTCCTGTCCCCCACGAGCGCATACCCTGGACCCACTATGACTTTGCGTGTACTCGCCGCCATGTCGGGCGGGGTCGACTCCGCGGTCGCCGCGGCCCGTGTGGCCGAGGCCGGCCACGACGTCACCGGTGTCCACCTGGCGCTCTCCAAGAATCCGCAGTCCTACCGCACGGGCGCGCGCGGCTGCTGCACCGTGGAGGACTCCCACGACGCGCGGCGGGCCGCCGACGTCATCGGCATCCCCTTCTACGTGTGGGACATGTCGGAGGAGTTCGACCGCGAGGTCGTGCAGGACTTCGTGGCCGAGTACGAGGCGGGCAACACCCCCAATCCCTGTCTGCGCTGCAACGAGAAGATCAAGTTCGAGGCGGTGCTGGACCGGGCCGTCGCCCTGGGCTTCGACGCCGTGGCCACCGGACACCACGTCCGCAAGGTCGACGGGCGCCTGGTGCGCAGCGTGGACGCGGCCAAGGACCAGTCCTACGTGCTGGGCGTGCTCAACGCCGAGCAGCTGGAGCACGCGGTGTTCCCGCTGGGGGACTGCACCAAGGACGAGGTGCGCGCGGAGGCCGAGCGGCGCGGCCTGTCGGTGGCGGACAAGCCCGACAGCCACGACATCTGCTTCATCGCCGACGGTGACACGGCGGGCTTCCTCAACCGGCGCATCGGCGAGCGGCCGGGGCCGATCCGGGACGAGGACGGCACGGTGGTGGGCACGCACAACGGCTCGCACACCTTCACCGTGGGCCAGCGCAAGGGCCTGGGCCTGGGCGGCGCCGCCCACCCGCGGTACGTGCTGTCCATCGAGCCGGTCGACAACTCCGTCACGGTGGGGCCGCGGGCGTCCCTGCGGGTGGACGCCATCACGGGCGTGCGCCCCGTGTGGAGCGGCAGCGAGCCCCTGACCGAGCCGACCGACTGCCACGTGCAACTGCGCGCCCACGGGGAGGTCTACCCGGCGAGCGTGTGGCAGCGCGAGGGTGACGGGGGTCCCGAGCTGATCGTCCGGCTGGCCGAGCCCGCCACCGGCGTGGCCACCGGGCAGGCCGTGGTGGTCTACCAGAGCGACACGGTGCTGGGGTCGGCCACGATCTCCGCCACCTCCAGGACCGGGGCCGCGGTCTGACGGACCGCCCGGCTCGGCGGCCCGGGGGCGGGGGCCGGTGCGGTGACCCGGGGACGGCCTTCCGGGGGCGCTCCGAGGGGCGGTCCGGGACGACCGTCCGGGACCGCGGCGACGGCCGGAGTGGGACGTCCCACCTGGTTCGTTGCCCGCGATCCCTTGCCGAACTTAGGTAAGGCATAGCATAGTTGCGGGGCGAGGTGAGGGGGCCTGCCCATGCCGGAGTTCGATTTCCTCGACGGCCAGCCGTTCTGGATCGTCTACTTCACGCTGCTCGGCGTGGTCCTGTGCCGTGCCCAGGCCACGTACTGGATCGGCCGCGGCCTGGGCGCCGGGGTGACCCGCAGCCGGATGGGCGCCAGACTCGGCCCTCGGCTGGACGCCGCCCGGCGGCGCATCGACCGCTACGGCGCGCCCGTGGTCACCCTGAGCTTTTGCACCGTCGGCGTGCAGACCGCCGTCAACCTCGCCGCGGGCGCCATGCGCATGCGCTTCCCTCGCTACCTCGCCGCGATGTTCGTCGGCTCGCTGATCTGGGCGGGCCTGTGGGGCGTGGTCATCGGCGGCCTGGTGGGCACCTGGTTCTCCCTGTTCCTGGACTCGCCGTGGGCGGCCCTCGGCGTGGCCGCGCTGGCCGCGGCGGTCGTGGCCGCGATGGTGCTGCGATCCCGCCGCTCCCGCACCCCCGACGGAGCCTCCGAGGAGTCAGGGGGCCCCGCTGAGGGGGCCTCCGGCGCAGCCGAGGGCAGGAGCGCCGCCGAGGACGGCGCCGACACGCCCGGGAACGACGGTGCCGCCGACTCCCGCCGCGCCTCCGCGGGTTAGCGTCGGCGTGTCCCGCCGGTAGCGCCCCCCGCCCCTCGTTGCCCTAACCTTGGGCGATGTGAGCGAACAGCACCCCTACCCCTGGCCCGCCGCGTCCTCCACCGGGGTCGGGTCCTGGCCGGGAGAGGACCCCGACGAGGCGATGCGCACCGTCCTCGGCGAACTCCCCGACCTGCCGCACCTGCCCGAGCTGCCCGCGCGCGGCGTCGGCGCCGACATGGTCGGCCGCACCGGCGGCCTCCTGGTGGAGTTCCCCATGGAGGTCCAGCCCAGCGGCTGGCGGGTCGCCGACAGCCCCGGGCGCGACCTGGGCCGCGCGGCCAGCCTCATGTCCTACGACCTCGACGCCCTCACCGAGCACGCCCACGGCTTCACCGGCACCCTCAAGGTGCAGGTCGCCGGGCCGTGGACCCTGGCGGCGTCGGTCGAGCTGCGCAACGGGCAGCGCCTGGTCTCCGACCCGGGGGCCTGCCGCGACCTGGCCGAGTCCCATCTGGAGGGCGTCCTGGCGCACCTGGCCGAGGTCCGCAGGCGGGTCCCCGGCGCCCGGCTCCTCGTCCAGGTCGACGAGCCCTCCCTGCCCGCGGTCCTGCTGGGCGCCCTGCCCACCGCCAGCGGCTACGGCCGTCTGCCCGCCGTCGACCGGGTGCGCGTCGAGGCCGTTCTGCGCGTCCTCTTCACCGCGATCGCCGACACCGGGGCCGTCCCCGCCGCGCACTGCTGCGCCCCCGGCGTCCCCGTCGACCTGTTGCGCCGCAGCGGCGCCCGGGCGCTGAGCGTCAACGCCCTCCTCCTCACCCGCGACCACGACGAGACGGTCGGCACGGCCGTGGAGGCGGGCACCGGACTCCTGCTCGGCGTGGTCCCCTCCACCGACGACGCCGCGCCCGCGCGGGCCGCACGAATGTCGGACCCCGCCGCTACTGTCGATCCTGTTCGCGAGTTGTGGAACCGGCTGGGATTCTCCCCCGACCTGCTCTCCCGCGCGGTGGTCACCACGCCCACGTGCGGGCTGGCGGGCGCTTCGCCCGGCCACGCGAGGGCGGCCCTGAGCGCCTCCCGCGCCGGTGCCCGGGTCCTGCGGGACGAACCCCGAAGGTAGCGCCCGCAGCAGGCGAGCACGAGAGCGAGAAAGGTACCGAGTGAGCGCGCCCGACACCACCACCGACATCCCCGACGAGGTTCGCGCCCGGCACACCGAGCTGTGCCAGGAACTGGACGACCACAGTTACCGGTACTACCTGGGCACACCGGTGGTCTCCGACGCCGAGTACGACGCCCTCATGCGCGAGCTGGTCGGCATCGAGGACTCCTACCCCGCCCTGGCCACCCAGGACTCGCCCACGCAGAAGGTCGGCGCGCCCATCAGCGTCGACTTCGCCGCGGTCGAACACCTGGTGCGTATGGAGAGCCTGGGCAACGCCTTCGACGTCGACGAGCTCAACGCCTGGGCCGACCGGGCCAGCGCGGAGGTGCCCGTCAACGGCTACCTGTGCGAGCTCAAGATCGACGGCCTGGCCGTGGACCTGGTGTACGAGCGGGGCCGCCTCGTGCGCGCCGCCACCCGCGGCGACGGCCGCGTCGGCGAGGACATCACCCTCAACGTGCGCACCATCGGGGTCGTCCCCGAGCGCCTGGACGAGAGCGTGCGCCCCGCGCCCGAGCTGCTGGAGGTGCGCGGCGAGGTCTTCCTGCCGGTGGAGGACTTCGGAAAACTCAACGAGCGCATCACCGCCTCGGGCGAGCACACCCCCTTCGCCAACCCCCGCAACGCCGCCGCCGGGTCGCTGCGCCAGAAGGACCCCCGCGTCACCGCCACCCGGCCGCTGTCGATGATCGTGCACGGCGTGGGCGCCTATGTTCCCGCCGGGGGAAGTGAAAGCGGCGGGAACGGGGTGCGGGACGGCGGCGGGGACGTGGCCTTCACCAGCCAGTCGCAGGCCTACCGGCTGTTGGGGGAGTGGGGGCTGCCGCTCAGCGACCGCTACCGGGTCGTCACCACCATGGACGAGGTCCGCGAGTACGTGGGGTACTACGCGGCCCACCGCCACGAGCCCGCCTACGAGATCGACGGCATCGTCATCAAGGTCGACGATTTCGCCCTCCAGCGGCGCCTGGGCTCCACCAGCCGCGTCCCGCGCTGGGCGATCGCCTACAAGTACCCGCCCGAGGAGGTCACCACCCGCCTGCTCGACATCAAGGTGGGCGTGGGCCGCACCGGGCGCGTCACCCCCTACGGCGTCATGGAGCCGGTGGTCGTGGCCGGTTCCGAGGTCGAGTTCGCCACCCTGCACAACGCGCGCGAGGTCGAGCGCAAGGGCGTCCTCATCGGCGACACCGTCGTGCTGCGCAAGGCGGGCGACGTCATCCCCGAGATCGTCGCCCCGGTGCTCGACCGCCGCGACGGCACCGAGCGGGCCTTCGCCATGCCCGAGACCTGCCCCGAGTGCGGGACCACGCTCGGCCAGCAGAAGGAGGGCGACGTCGACCTGCGCTGCCCCAACGCCCGTTCCTGCCCCGGCCAGCTGCGCGAGCGCCTGTTCTTCGTGGCCAGCCGCAAGGCCCTGGACATCGAGGCGTTGGGCTACGTGGCCGCCACCGCACTCACCCAGCCGCTGGAGCCCGCCCAGCCGCCGATGCGCGACGAGGGCGACCTGTTCGACCTCACCGTCGACATGCTGCTGCCCATCCGCACCCACGTGCTCGACCCCGACACCACCGAGCCCAAGACCGATCCCAAGACCGGCGAACCCAAGGTGGTGTCCTTCTTCGCCAACAAGAAGGGCGAGCCCAAGAAGACGGTCGAGAAGCTCTTCGAGCAGCTGGAGGAGGCCAGGTCCAAGCCGCTGTGGCGGGTGCTGGTGGCGCTGTCCATCCGGCACGTGGGCCCGCGGGCGGCCGAGGACCTGGCCCGCCACTTCCGCTCCATGGACGCCATCCGCGCGGCCAGCGAGGAGGAGCTGGCGTCGGTCGACGGCGTCGGCCCGACCATCGCCGCCTCCATCCGCGAGTGGTTCGCGGTGGACTGGCACGCCGAGATCGTCCGCAAGTGGGCCGACGCCGGGGTGCGCATGGAGGACGAGGACGACGGGTCCAGGCCACGCCACCTGGAGGGGGTCACCGTCGTGGTGACCGGGTCCCTGGAGGGCTTCAGCCGCGACGGGGCCAAGGAGGCGATCGCCGAGCGCGGCGGCCGGGCCACGGCGTCGGTGTCCAAGAAGACCGGGTTCGTGGTGGTCGGCGACAGCCCCGGCTCCAAGTACGACAAGGCCGTCAAACTGGGGGTGCCGGTCCTGGACGAGGAGGGCTTCCGCGTCCTGCTGGAGGCCGGTCCCGACGCGGCCGCGGTCAAGCGCATCAACCCCGCGCCCGAGGAGCTCGGGGTCGAGGACGCCCCAGGGACCACCGGGCCCGAGGCCGAGACCGAGGCCGGGGCCGGGACTGGGCCCGAGGCGGACGCCGTCTCCGGAACAGCCGAAACGCGAGCAGCCGAAACCGCCGCCGATACCGAGACGGCGGAGGCTGTCAGGGGCGACACCTGAGGAAGGCGGACCGCAACCGCTGACCACGGCCGCGGGACCCGGGGCGTACCGGGCCCGCGGCCGTGTCGGACCCGCATACCTTTTTGGGGATCTCTCACCACACGCGGCCCCGCCTTGGTTAACTGATAGTTCCTGGCAAGCGACAGTTGGTGACGAAACCACGTAAGGTGGACGGTAACGCACAGGATGCGGGTGTATCCAAAACCAGGATTCGGTCATGAGGGGTGGCCGGGTGCTGGGAACCCCGAGCAGGAGCGGCGGCACCGTCCGGCGCCGCCGTACTCCGCGGCCCCCTCACAAGGACCAGGCATGAAGGATCCCAACAGCACACGGGACATCGGTCCCCGGGTCGGGACACCGCTCTGGCTGTACATGCTGGGCGCCACGGCCGCCGGGGCGGTCCTGCTGGTCGTCTCCGGCCTCGGGCTGGGGACGGGCGAGCTGCGCGCGCTCGCCGTCGAACCGCTCATCTGGGTTCTGCTGTGCATGATCGTCCTCGGCGAACTGCGCCCCCTCTCCCTCCCGGGCCAGGCACCCGGTGACGGCGTGCCCACCTCGCTGCCCTTCTCCCTCGCCCTCGTCATCCTCCACGGCCTGCCCGTGGCCGCCCTGGCCCAGGTCGCCGCCACCGCGGTCTCCGGGTTCGCGCGCGGCCACGCCCCCCACCGCATCGCCTTCAACGCCGCCCAGTACACGCTCTCGCTCGGCGTCGCCGACGCCGTCCTGCGCCTCCTACTGCCCGGAGCCGTCCAGGGCACGTGGCTGCCCGCCGCGGGCGAGCTCCTGGCCGTCGCCCTCGCCGGGGCGGGCTACTTCGCGGTCAACCGTGTCCTGGTCCTGTGCGCGGTGGCCATGCACGAACGCGTCCCCCTCCGGCAGGTCATGTCCAAGGGCCTGGCCCAGCAGGTGCACGTCAACGGCGTTCTGCTCAGCCTCGCCCCGCTCGTGGTCGTGGCCGCGACCCACTCGGTGCTCTACGTCCCGCTGTTCGCCCTCCCGCTCGGCGCGCTCTACACGAGCGCCATGCTGTCGGTCAAACGCGACCACCAGGCCAACCACGACGAGCTCACCGGCCTGGCCAACCGCAAGCTCCTCACCCTCCGCGCCCACGAGGAGATCGCCCACGCCCAGCAGCGCGGCGGCAGCGTCGGCCTGCTCCTGCTCGACCTCGACCGGTTCAAGGAGGTCAACGACACCCTGGGCCACCCCACCGGCGACCGCCTCCTCCAGACCGTCGCGCGCAGGCTCACCCACAGCGTCCGCCCCGGAGACCTCGTCTCCCGCCTGGGCGGGGACGAGTTCGCCGTCCTGCTGCCCCAGGTCCGCGACAGCGCCTCCGCGTGCGAGGTGGCCTTCCGGCTGCGCGGCGCCCTCGCCGAACCGGTCCGCCTGGACGGCATGGACTTCGACCTCCAGGCCAGCATCGGCATCGCCCTGCACCCCCACGACGCGCCCGACTTCGCGCTCCTCATGCAGCGCGCCGACGTGGCCATGTACGTCGCCAAGGCCGACCGCACCGGCGTGGAGTCCTACGACCCCGGCAAGGACCGCAACTCCACCGCCCGGCTCAGCCTGTACACCGAACTGCGCCGGGGCCTGTCCGAGGGCGCCCTGGAGATGCACTACCAGCCCAAGGTCGACCTGGGCGACGAACGCCCCATCGGCCTGGAGGCCCTGGCCCGCTGGCGCCACCCCAGCCGCGGACTGCTCGCCCCCGAGGAGTTCATGCCGGTCGTGGAGCAGTCCAACCTGCTGCGCGCCTTCACCGGCCAGGTCCTGGACATCACCCTGGCCCGCGCGGCCCGCTGGCACGCCGAGGGCCTCGACCTGCCCGTCGCCGTCAACCTCGGCGTGCGCGAACTGCTCGACCCCGCGCTGCCCGCCACCGTCGCCTCCGCGCTGCGCGAGCACGGCGTACCGGCCGACCGGCTGGTCCTGGAGATCGGCGAGCACGCGCTGATCACCGACACCGACGCCGCCACCGCGGCCGTCCGCCGCCTGCGCGACCTCGGCGTCGGCCTGTCCCTGGACGACTTCGGCACCGGCCACTTCACCCTCGCCCAGCTCGCCGGGCTGCCCCTGGACGAGGTCAAGATCCACGAGTCCTTCACCGCCCGCCTGGTGGACCGGTCCGACAACGGCCACACCGTCGTCCGCGCCGCCATCGCCCTGGTCAAGGCGCTGGGCATGCGCGCCACCGCCGAGGGCGTCCAGAACGCCGAGCTCGCCCGCGCCGCCCGCGACACCGGCTGCCACGCCGCCCAGGGCCACCACTTCTCCGCGCCGCTGACCGCGCGGGAGGTCGTCGACTGGGTCGCCGCCCACGACGGCGGGACCGCGGCGGGCACCCGCGTCTGACCGGGGAGCCGCCGAGCGGCGCGGGCCCCGTGGAACCCGTGCCGCCCGGCCGCCCGGCGTTCGCGGACCGACCGGCGCCGGGACCGGCACCGGAGCCATAGGATTGGTCCCGATAGTCCTTCCGCCGAAGAAACGGTTCGCATTCCATGACCGCCATCACCCGCGATGAGGTCGCGCACCTCGCCCGGTTGTCGCGGCTGGCGCTCGACGAGAGCGAGCTCGACACGCTCGCCGCCCAGCTCGGTGACATCCTGACCGCCGTGGCCAAGGTGCAGGAGGTCGCCCAGGGCGACATCCCGCCCAGCTCGCACGCCCTGCCGCTGACCAACGTCTACCGCCCCGACGAGGCCAGGCCCGGCCTCGCCCACGACCAGGCGCTGGCCGGCGCCCCGGCGGTGGAGAACCAGCGCTTCCGGGTTCCGCGGATCCTCGGAGAGGGTGAGTAGTGGTGAGCGACGTCATCAGCCTGACCGCCGCCGGACTCGGCGAGGCCATCCGGGAGGGAAGGGTGTCCTCGGAGGAGGCCACCACCGCCTACCTGGACCGGATCGAGTCCGTGGACGGCGAGATCAACGCCTTCCTGCACGTGCGCCGCGAGACCGCGCTGGAGCAGGCCCGCGCGGTGGACGCCCGCCGAGCCGCCGGTGAGGAGCTGGGCCCGCTCGCCGGTGTCCCGGTCGCCCACAAGGACGTGTTCACCACCAAGGACATGCCCACCACCGCCGCCTCGAAGATTCTCGAGGGCTGGCAGCCGCCCTACGACGCCACCGTCACCGCGCGCCTGCGCGAGGCCGGGCTGGTCATCTTGGGCAAGACCAACATGGACGAGTTCGCCATGGGATCCTCCACGGAGAACTCCGCCTACCAGGTCACCCGCAACCCGTGGGACACCGACCGCATCCCGGGCGGCTCCTCCGGCGGCTCCTCCGCGGCCGTGGCCGCGTTCGAGGCGCCCCTGGCCACCGGCACCGACACCGGCGGTTCCATCCGCCAGCCCGCCGCCGTGTGCGGTCTGGTCGGCGCCAAGCCCACCTACGGCGGCGCCTCCCGCTACGGGATGATCGCCTTCGCCTCCTCCCTGGACACCCCGGGCCCGTTCGCGCGCAACGTGCTCGACGCCGCCCTGCTCCACGAGGCCTTCTCCGGGCACGACCCGCGTGACTCCACCTCCATCGACGCCCCGGTCCCGCCGGTCGTGGACGCCGCCCGCCTGGGCGACGTCGACGGACTGCGCGTGGGCGTGGTCAGCGAGCTGGACAGCGACGGCTTCCAGCCGGGCGTGCGCCAGCGCTTCCACGAGACGCTGGAGCTGCTGGAGTCCCTCGGCGCGAAGATCGTGGAGCTCTCCTGCCCGAGCTTCGACGCCGCCCTGTCGGCGTACTACCTCATCGCGCCCAGCGAGTGCTCGTCCAACCTCGCCCGCTTCGACGCCATGCGCTACGGCCTGCGGGTGGGCGACGACGGCACGCGCAGCGCCGAGGAGGTCATGTCGCTGACCAGGGCCCAGGGCTTCGGCCCCGAGGTCAAGCGCCGCATCATGCTGGGCACCTACGCCCTGTCGAGCGGCTACTACGACGCCTACTACGGCAGCGCCCAGCAGGTGCGCACGCTGATCAAGCGCGACTTCGACGCCGCGTTCGAGAACGTGGACGTGCTGGTCTCGCCGACTACGCCGACCACGGCGTTCCCGATCGGCGAGCGCTCCGAGGACCCGATGGCCATGTACCTGGCCGACCTGTGCACGATCCCGTCCAACCTGGCCGGGAACGCGTCGCTGTCGGTGCCGTGCGGCCTGGCCCCGGAGGACGGCCTGCCCGTCGGCTTCCAGATCATGGCCCCGGCCTTGGCCGACGACCGCACCTACCGGGTCGCGGCGGCGGTCGAGCGCGCGCTGACCGAGCGCGACGGCGACCTGCTGGCCCGCAGCCCCTACGCGGTCGCCCGCTAGGAGCCAGCGGCCGCGACAGCGGCATCCGAGCGCCCGCCGTCCCCGGGGAGGGACGGCGGGCGCTTTGTCCACAGGCCTGAACCGGGTCTGGTGCGGCCTCTGCGCGCGGCTCTAACGTGGATATCGGGGGGTCCCCAAGGTCTCCTGGCTTCGTGCTGCCCTCGCCCGCTCCGGCGGTTGCCGTGGGCGCCAACGCCGTGGGCCCGCCCCGGAACTGTTCCGGGACGGGCCCACGGTCACGGCCGCCCCACGGCGGCCGGAGGGGAACTAACCCTCCAGGTCCTGGCTGTTGGCGGCCTTGCGCCTGCGGCTCAGGTAGAGGGCGCCGCCGCCCGCGCCGAGCGCGGCCACACCGGCGGCGACCAGGCCAGCGAGCGCGCCACCGGTCACCGGCAGGGTCGGCTCGTTCTGGTCGTCGGCGGGCTCGGACGGCTTGTCAGCGGGCTCGGAGGGCTCGTCGCTCGGGGTCGGCTCCGGGCTCTCGGGCTCGCTCGGCTCCTCGGAGGGCTCCTCGCTGGGCTCGTCGGTGGGGGGAGGCGTCTCGCCGCCGCCGGTCCAGTCGACCGAGGCCGAGGCGGAAACGGTGACCTCGCTGTCCTCGGCGGTGATCAGGGTCTGGGTCGGCTGGTGCTCCTCCTCGCCCTTGAACAGGCGGCCGGACTGCACGGTGGCCGTGGTCTCCAGGGAGAAGGAGGCGGTGCCCTCCGCCGCGCCCTCCGGAACGGCCATGCCGACGGTGTCACCGTTGTTGACCCTGCTGACGGGCTGGCCGGTCTCCAGGTTGATCAGCTCGACCTCGACACCCTCGGGGGCCTGGACGCTGACCTCGATGCCGTCCTCGTCGCTGGTCTCGACGAGGAACTCACCGATCGTCTCGCCAGGGCTGCCGGAGGCCTCGCTCGGGGTGATGCTGAGCGTGGGCTCGGGCTCCTGCTCCAGCTCCACGGCCTCGTCCACCAGGTAGTCGTAGACCGCCTTGACGCCGTTCGGGTCGTTCGCGGTCACATCGGAACCGTTGCTGAAGTGCCAGATGGCCGCCTGGGTGGCGGCGATCGCCTGCTCGTCACCGAAGTGGCGGGCGTTACCCCGGTTCAGCCCCGCGTTCTCGGCGAGCTGGGCGGCGCTGATGGTCGGGTAGCTGTTCTGGAGGATCCAGTGCACCTTGCCCGGCTCTGCGAAGTCGCCCTTGCCCGGGTAGTTCGCCCAGTCGTCCTCCAGGTACCAGGCGTTGTCCTTGATCTTGGTCTCAAGGTCGATGCAGTAGGCGGTGAGGACGGTGCCGTCCTCCAGACGGAGGTCGAAGAGGCTCGTGCTCTCCATCTCGGTCTTGATCTCACCGCCCTGCTCACGGTCGACCCGTACGTCCGCGCCGGACGCGGCGGTGGCGGGGTACTGGGCGCGGACGGAGCCCTCGTAGGTCTCCACGGGGTCGGCGGAGGCCGGGGCGGCGAGCCCGAAGGCGAGGAGCGCGGCGGCGGAGGCGGCGAGAGTCGCGCGCCCGATGGATTGGGGGAGGGACACGTACGTCACGTCTTTTCCTGTGGGGATGTCACGGTGCCAACCGAGCCGTTCGCCATGACCGTTCGCCGTGCGGCGGACGGTGGCGGTCGGCTGTCGGGGGTGGCCAGGTCAACAGCGGTGTGCGGAGTGCCACGGAAGGGGCGGGGGACCGTCCGGCCGAGGGGACCTCTCCGGCGCGGTCGGTTGCGGGGACGGGCCCGGACCCGAGCCCGGGCCACAGCGGAAAGCTGTTAGCGCCCGTCCGATATTAGCGATATGTCCTGTCCCCTCCAACCCCGTGTCGCCGGGGCCGCGTATCGGGCCCGAAGAGGGCCGAGGGGCGTGCACAGAGAGGACGCCGAGTTCCCGTTCCGGGTTGTCCACAGGCGGGAACCGGATCTGGTGCGGCGTGTTCGCGCAGGTCTAATGTGGATAGCGGGGGTCCCCAGGGGCTCCGGCTCTGTGCTGCCCCGGGCCCGCACACCCCCTCCGCCGCCCGTTCCGCCTTCTCAGAAGGACCGCCGCGCGGCCAGCCGGGCCCCTTCGCGCACGACATGAATTCCCGGAGAACACGTGGCCCCGCCCCGCACGACCGGACGGCTGTCCGCCTCGGACGTCCGGGTTTCCGCCCGCCCCCGTACAGCTCCGCTCGCGTCCACACAGCGGACCGGCCGTATCCGTACGGTCGGACTGCTCGTCCTCGCACGGCTCCGCCCGCATCCGCACGGCGGACCGGCTCCGGTCGGCCGGTCCGCCGTGCGGGCCCCGGACCAAGGCCCCCAGGCTCCCGGCCCCAAGCCCGGCAGGGCCCGCTACGACGCGGCGGCCTGGGCGATGGACTGGGCGTGCCCCCGGAGGTTCTGCCAGGCGATCCACTTGACCACACGGTTGGCGATGACCCGGTGCTTCAGGCCGTTGCGCCAGGCCCGGCGCAGGCGCAGCCTGGAGCGGTCCCCCAGCGGTTCGATGAGGATTCGCAGTGCGCGACCGCTGTCCTCCTGCGTCCAGACAACCTCAAGGCCGGGGACGCTGTGCGTGATCGATTCCCTGACCGCCTCTTCCGTGAGGCTGTTGGTCAGCTCCACGGCACCGTCGTCGAGCTGCCGCGACGAAACGGAGGCCGGGTCCCACTCGCCCCGGCGCTCCGGGTCGCTGACCAGTTCCCAGACCCGTTCGGGCGACACGGGCACCTCAAGGTCGTAGTTCGTGTACTCCCAGCCCTCGGGCGGCTGGTCGGAGGCGTCGGCGCCGTCCGCCGAGGACGGCTTCGGAGGCTGCGGTCTCTCCGCCAGCTCGCCGAGGTCGCGGCGGATCTTGTCGGTGTCCGCGCCCAGCCGGTCCAGCACTCGCCGCACCCGGCCGCCCTCGTCGTCGATCAGCGCCGCGAGCAGGGCCGCGTCGCCCCCGGCCAACGGGATGTCGTACTCGAGTTCCTCCAGACGGGGAGTGAACCGAAGCCACCCCTTCGGATCCTCGCCGGACGGAGCCGGTACGGGTACGTCGACCCCCAGCAGGGCGAGGTCCTCGCGGAGGATCTCGTCGATCGCCGAGCGCGCTTCGGTCAGGCCCACCCCGGAGTCCATGAGCAGACGGGCACCCGGACCGCCGGTGACCAGCACTCCCAACAGCAGGTGCTCGAAGCCGACTTCGGCGTGGCCCGCGCGGGCGGCCTCGCGGCTCGCGGCCCCAGAGGTCGCGATCCGGTCGAAGCCCCTGTTGATCAGGCCCTGTTTCGCCGACGGGTTCGTCATCGTTGACCTCTCTTGCTTTCGGTTGCATCGACGTGGCTCAGCCGTTTTCCGTACTTCTTGTGGACGGCCTGACGGGTCACCCCGAGCGCGGCGGCTATGGAGCTCCACGACTCACCCGACCGCAGTGCCTGTTCGACCTGCCGCAGCTCCAGGGAGTCGACCACCGCGCGCAACGAGGCGACGGCGCGCAGTCCCTGCACGGGGGTCGAGGTGTCCGAGGCGGTGGCCGCCAGCTGTACCGCATCCATGGGTGTCAACCTAGGTTGCGCGCTCTCTCGTTGTCAACCTGGGTTGCGCGACTTCTGTTGTCAGCCTGGGGTGCGCGCGTGTCAGCGCACACCCGCGCGGCAGGCGGGTTCCGGGCCCTGACCCGGCTCCGGACCGCCCCGGCACACGGCCCTCCGCCCACCTTCCCTCGCCGGACAACGGACAACACGAAGGGCCCGCCCCGTGGTCTCCCACGGAAGCGGGCCCTCAAGCTCCACCGTCCTCGGACGGCGGGAGGGGGATTAGCCCTCCAGGTCCTGGCTGCCAGCGGCCTTGCGCTTGCGGCTCAGGTAGATGGCGCCACCACCGGCACCCAGGGCGGCCACACCGGCGGCGACCAGGCCAGCGAGCGCGCCACCGGTCACCGGCAGGGTCGGCTCGTTCTGGTCGTCAGCGGGCTCGGACGGCTTGTCGGCGGGCTCGGAGGGCTCATCGCTCGGGGTCGGCGCCGGGCTCTCGGGCTCGCTGGGCTCGGGGGACTCCGGCTCGCTGGGCTCGTCGGTGGGGGGCGGGGTCTCGCCGCCGTCCACGGTCCAGTCGGCCGAGGCGGACGCGGACACGGTGGCCCGACCGCCCTCGGCGGTGATCAGGGTCTGGGTCGGCTGGTACTCCTCCTCGCCCTTGAACAGGCGGCCGGTCGCGACGGTCGCGCTGGCCTCCAGGGAGAAGCTGGCCTGGCCCGCCTCGGCGTCGGCCGGAACGGAGAAGCCGACGGTGTCGCCGTTCTCGACCGTGCCACCGTTCTCGATGACCTCATCGGTCTCCAGGTCGACCAGCGTGACGCCCTCGGGGACCGACAGGTCGACCGGGATGGCGCTGGCGTTGGTCTCGATGAGGAACTCACCGACGGTCTCGCCTGCGGTACCGGAGGCCGTGCCCGGGGTGATGCTCAGGGCCGGGGCGGGCTCGGCGGTCTGCGGCAGCTCCTTGGCGTTCTCGACCAGGTAGGCATAGACCGCCTTGATTGCGTCGGAGTTGCCCTGCTCCTCGAGGTTCACGCCGTTGCTGAAGTGCCAGATCGCGGCCTGGGTGGCGCCCAGGGCGTCTCCGTTGCTCAGCCCCTCAACACCGGCGTCCGCGCCCAGCTCCTCGGCGCTCAGAGCCGGGTAGGCGTTCTGGAGGATCCAGTGGACCTTGGCGGGCGCGGCGAACTCGCCCTTGCCGGGGTAGTTGGCCCAGTCGTCCTCGCGGTACCAGGCACCGCCCTGGATGTTGGTCTCGAAGTCGATGCAGTAGGTCGTCAGGACCGTGCCGTCTTCGAGCTTGAGGTTGAAGAGGCTGGTGCCGATGGTGCCGCCGCTGGTGGCGACGTCGCTGCCGTCCTCGGCGTTGTCGAGGTACTGGGCGCGGGCGGAGCCCTCGTAGGTCTCTGCGGGGTCCGCGGCCGCGGGGGCGGCCAGGCCGAAGGCCAGGAACGCGGCTGCGGTGGCCGCCAGGCCGGTGCGGCCGACGGTGTGGGGGAGGGAGGAGTTGCTCAAATTGTGTCCCGGTGTGTTCTAGGGGTAACCGGATGGAAAAATGCCTGCCCAGAGGACGACGGGAACCAATGGGACGGACAGCGGTGGCCACGGCGCGACGGTCTCCGGAGAAGAACCGGTGCCGCCTGCTGCGTTCACCCGTTCCGGGGGGTCACCACGTCGGGGTCGGATCGTGGCGCCGTGTGGGGTGGGCGCGATCTTCCGGTGGGGCTCGCTGTGACGCGGGAGCCGGTCGCGCTCGCCGTGGGTGCCAGCGCTCGCCTGATACTAGCGATCCCCTTCGCCACTTCCAAGCTGGTTCGCGGAAAATGTGACCGGATACGGGCAGGAAAAAATTCCTCGCAGGTAGATCCGCATTATGTCCAAAAGCTATGCAACGAAAGCGGGAGTTCCGCGTCCCCGAACGCGGTCAGTCGCGTCGTTTGCGTCCCACGACCAGGATGATCAGGCCTGATACCACCAGAGCCCCCGCGATGATCAGCAGACCGGACAGCCAGGTTCCGGTGACGGCCAGATCATCCTCGGGGATTCGGTCCTCCGCTGTGGGAGATACCTCCTCGGTGGGAACCTCCTCCTCGACGGCCTCGTCGAGGGCGGGGGGGTCCTCCTCCGGCACGGGCTCCGGGCTCGCCCCGGCCACCGGCTCCTCGGTCTGCTCCGGGTGCCACGTGAACGTCGCGGTGGCCGAACTCGTCGCCGAACCCGCCTCCGCGGTCACCAGGGACCGGGTGCGCACGCCGTCCCTGCCGGTGAACAGGCGCCCCTGCGGCAGAGGGAAGTCCCGGCCGTGCAGGTGCAGGGTCGCCACGCCCGCCGGGACCGAGGGGTCCACGTCCAGGAACACCTGCTCGCCGTCGCTCGTCTGCGTGACCTGCTCTCCGTCGGCGTCGACCAGCCACGACGCCGGGGCGCCGCGCACCGACACCGACACCGGCTCCGCTCCGGAGCTGTGCACGGTCAACGGCCCCAGCGGCTCCTCGGGGGCGACCGCCTCCACGTGGGACGGCGACACCGCCAGAGAGCGGGAGGAGGTGTTGTCCGCCGCGGACGCGCTGCCCTCCAGCAGGTGGCCGTACAGGGCCATGACCGCCGGGTCGTTGGCGGCGGGGTCCGGCTGCACCCCCTCCAGCACGTGCCACAGGGCGGCCTGGGTGCCCGCGATCGCCCGGGCCTCGTCCAGCTGGGACAGGTCCGATCCCTCCAGCAGGGACTCCATGCCGACCGCCGGATAGGAGTGGGAGACGATCCAGTGCGCCCTGTCGGCGGGATCCGTTTCCTGTGGGGTTTCGGTCCACTCCGGAACGTCGGACCACGCTGACTCCACGTAGGCGGCGTACGGCTGGACCTCCTCGTCCGCGGTCACCGTGTAGGCCCGGACCGAGGCGTGCTCGGCCACACGCAGACTGAACAGCGCCGTGTCGACCTCCCGGCCGTCGGCGAGCACGAGCAGCGCGCCCGCGACGGGGTCGCGGTCCACGCGTGAGAAGTCGTCGGCGCTGGCCGCCGGGGCACCGAGCAGGGTGCCGATCAGGGCCGAGGCGGAAAGCAGCGCGGCGTACCGACGCAGGATGCCGGACATGCTCGTGCGCTCCCGTGAGAAGGCGGCGGCCACAGTGCGGGGCCACCGGCGAAATCGTCTTCCTGGGTCACCCAGGCTAACGGTCCGGCACCCGGGGCAGCGGACATTCCCCTGACAGCGTCCCAATCGTGTACTGGCCGTGATGTCCGGTGACCCGGTCGTGACTCCGCTGTAGGGCACCCCACTCCCGCGCGCTCGGTAGGCTGAGCTGGAAGGTATGTCGTCTACGGAAGCGGGTTTGCGGCGATGGCCCACGCGGTACGTCCCAGCTCTGCCACGAACAGCGGTCCTGCGCCGGTGGCCTACGAGCAGGCACTGGCCAGGTACGAGCCCGTGCTCGGCCTGGAGACCCACATCGAGCTGGGCACCGCCTCCAAGATGTTCTGCTCCTGCCCCACCGCGTTCGGCGCCGACCCCAACACACAGGTGTGTCCGGTCTGCCTGGCGCTGCCCGGCTCCCTGCCGGTCGTCAACGAGAAGGCGGTCGAGGGCGCCATCCGGCTGGGCCTGGCGCTGAACTGCTCCATCGCCCCCTGGGGCAGGTTCGCCCGGAAGAACTACTTCTATCCGGACATGCCGAAGAACTACCAGATCTCCCAGTACGACGAGCCGATCTGCGTCGACGGCCACCTCGACGTCACCGTCGACACCCCCGACGGCCCGCGCGTGTTCCGCGTGGACATCGAGCGGGTCCACATGGAGGAGGACACCGGCAAGACCTCCCACGTGGGCGGGGCCACCGGCCGCATCCACGGCGCCGACTACTCCATCGTCGACTACAACCGCGCGGGCATCCCGCTGCTGGAGATCGTGACCAAGCCCGTCGCCGGCACCGGCGAGCTGGCGCCCCTGGTCGCCCGCGCCTACGCCGCCGAGCTGCGCGACCTGGTCCGCTCCCTGGGCATCTCCGACGTGCGCATGGAGGAGGGCTCCATGCGCTGCGACGTCAACGTCTCCGTCAACCCGCGCGGCGCCTCGGAGTGGGGCACCCGCAGCGAGACCAAGAACGTCAACTCGCTGCGCTCGGTCGAGCGGGCCGTGCGCTCGGAGATCGAGCGCCAGGCGGGCGTGCTCGACGCCGGGCAGAGGGTCGTGCAGGAGACCCGCCACTTCCAGGAGAACACCGGCCGCAGCATCTCCGGCCGCTCCAAGGAGGAGGCGCAGGACTACCGCTACTTCCCCGACCCCGACCTGGTGCCCGTCGCGCCCTCCGAGGAGTGGGTGGAGGAGCTGCGCGCCACCCTGCCGGAGCTGCCCGCCGCCAAGCGCGCCCGGGTCCGCGACGAGTGGGACCTCACCGACACCGAACTGCGCGACCTGGTCAACGCCGACGCCATCGACCTGGTCGCGGCGACCGTGGCCGAGGGCGCCCCGTCGGCCGAGGCGCGCAAGCTGTGGCTCAACGAGCTCTCGCGCCGCGCCACCGAGCAGGAGGTGGAGCTGGCCGCCCTGCCCATCACCCCGGCGCAGGTCGCGCGCGTCATCGCCCTGGTGGCTGAGGGCACGCTCACCAACAAGCTCGCCCGCCAGGTGGTGGAGGGCGTGCTGGCCGGTGAGGGCGAGCCCGACGCCGTGGTCGAGGCCCGCGGCCTCAAGGTGGTCAGCGACGACGGCGCGCTCGGCGCGGCCGTGGACGAGGCCATCGCCGCCAACCCCGACGCCGCCGACAAGGTGCGCGGCGGCAAGGTCGCCGCGGCCGGTGCCCTGGTGGGGGCCGTGATGAAGGCGACCCGCGGCCAGGCCGACGCGGGACGTGCCCGCGAACTCATCCTGGCCAAACTCGGCGCGAGCTGATCCGTTCCGGCGGCCTCCGTACGGCACCGGGCCTCCCCGCCCGGTGCCCTTCGGCCTTCCCCCGCGGCGGACGCACTCCGAAGGCGGACGCCGCGGACGGCCGTCCCTGGGAGGCCACGCTCCTTGTTGCCCGGTTCGTCCTGTTCTGTCGGTGCGGGGTGGCACCCTGCATGGGCCGTGGTCGGCCGGGTGGACGGGAGGGGCCCGGGGCCCTTCCGGGAACCGCACCGCGCTCCGGAATCGGGGGCGGGTGTCCCGCGGAGGCCGCGACGCGCCGGGACGGGTACCGGACGGGTGAGGCGTGAGTATCACTGTGGGTGATGGTTCCGTCGTCATCTCTCATCCGGTCCTCAATCGCTGTGTGACCTTGGTTGCGTAGGGTTGCGACGCACGGGGACGTGTACGGTCCCCCGGGCCGTTCCGCCACCGGCCCGTCCCAGTCCCGCGAGATCCTGGGCGGCAGACGCGGTGCCGGGTGCTGTGCCGCGCCCGGACTCGAACGACGCGAGGTGGGTGCTCCATGTCCGAGGAGAGAGCGTGACCGCGGCGGTACGCCGCGTCGACCGTGACGCGCCCACTGGGAGGTCGGTAATGGGAACCCGGGCACGCCGCCTGTGGATCGTGGCCTTGGTGGCGCTGTTCCTGCTCTACCTCGTGGGGACCCTCATCCCCTCGGCGCAGAGCAGTGTGACCGCCGCGCTCGGCGAGTGGCCCACGTCCGTCGCGGCCGGTGCCGCCGGGCTGTCGCTGCTCTACGCCTCGCGCCGCTGGGCGGCCACCGGCGCCGACCGGGACGCCCACGCCGACGGCGCGGACGGACCCTCCGCCCTGCGCCACCTCGGCTTCGCCGCGCTCGCCTGGTGCGCGGGTGGCGTCACTCACGGTCTGATCCGCCTGTTCAGCTCCGCCACGGTCCTGTCGCTCACTCTGGGTGACCTCTTCGCCCTCGCGGCCCTGCCACTCTTCGTGATCGGCTTCACCAAGTTCGCGCCGTGGCCGGGCGGCCTGCGGACCGCCGTGCGCCACGTCACCGACAGCTACGTGTGCGCCGCCGCGGTCTTCTCCGTGGTGTGGCTGCTGCTGTTCTCCCCGCTCTACCAGGAACTCGGTGAGGGCGCAGGGTTCCTCGGCTTCGCCCTGGTCTACCCGGTCGCCGACATCGTCGTGCTGTGCCTGCTCGTACCGCTGGTCTTCATGTCGCCGCACAGCACGCGGCGCGCGGTGCTGGTGGCCATCGGCGCACTCATCGTCATCGCCGGGGCGGACATCCTCGGCGCGCTCACCCGCCTGACCGGCCCGCCCGTCCTCGGCGGGGTCGAACACCCGGTCAGGTTCCTGGGCTTCGCCCTGCTGGGCGCCCTGCCGTGGCTCGTGGAGCACCGGCCCGGCACCGACCCGCGCCGGATCACCGGCCGGGGGCTGTACCGGTTCGCGCCCGAGCTCGCCGCGATCGGCGCCGTGTTCGTGGCCGCCGTGGTGCTGACCGTGGCCGGGGTTCGCCTGGCCGGGGTGGCGCCGGTGCTGCCGCTGGCCGCGGGCACCGCCGTGGTGGTGCTGCTGGTGCGCATGGTGGGCATGCTGGAGGAGAACGCCACCCTCTCCCGCATGGTGCGCAACCGCGAGGTCCACTTCCACGAGCTGGCGCGCAACAGCGGCGACGTGATCCTCGTGCTGGACCGCGACGGCGGCGTGAACTACGTCAGCCCGGGCACGGCCGAGGCCTTCGGCTACCGGCTCGACGACGTGCTCGCCGCCCCGGTCACCGCGCTCATCCACCCCGAGGACCTGGGGCGTACCAAGGCGGTCACCGACCTGTTCTCCGAGCGCGGCGCGCAGGGTGTGCACATGCGGCTGCGCGTGCGGGCGGCCGACGGGACCTGGCGGCACACCGAGTCCACCATGTCCCTGTACGAGCAGCCCGGCGAGCCCGACCGGCTGCTGGTGACCACCCGCGACATCAGCGCGCAGGTGGCGCTCCAGGACGAGGTGGAGCACCTGACGTTCCACGACGGTGTGACCGGCCTGCCCAACCGGGCCTACCTGGAGGAGCGGGCCAGTGACGTCCTGGCGCACCGGGCGATCAACGAGGAGCCCGAGGGCGAGGTCGCGGTGATCTTCCTGGACCTGGACGGGTTCACGGCGGTCAACGACTCCGCCGGGCACGTGCGCGGCGACCACCTGCTCGGCCAGGCGGCCCGCAGGCTGCGCGGCGAGGTGGACTCCGACGCGACCCTGGCGCGCTGGGGCGGCGACGAGTTCGCGGTCCTGGTCGAGAACGTGTCCCGGGCCCAGCGGGTGGTGGACCTGGCCGAGCGCCTGGGGCGGGTGATCGCCTCGGAGCCGTTCCCGGTCGCCGACCGGGACATCATGCTGACCGCCAGCATCGGCGTGGCCTTCGCCGAACCGGTCACCGACAGCGGCGAGCTGCTGCGCAACGCCGACGTGGCCATGACCCGCGCCAAGGAGCGCGGGGCGGGCCACGTGGAGGTGTACGCCGCGCACATGCACGACACGGTGGTCTCGCGCCTGGAACTCCAGATCCGCCTGCGCGAGGCGCTGGCCAAGGACGAGTTCTTCCTGGAGTACCAGCCCGTCGTGGACCTGGGCAGTTCCCAGGTGACCTCGGTGGAGGCGCTGGTGCGCTGGGACCGCGACGGCGAGACGGTCGGCCCGGAGGGCTTCATCGGCGCGGCCGAGGAGTCGGGCCTGATCGTGCCGCTGGGCGAGCGGATCCTGCGCGAGGCCTGCGGGAAGGTCGCGGTGTGGCGGGTCTCGGACTGGGACATCGGCCTGTCGGTGAACCTTTCGGTCAAGCAGGTGCTGTCGCCGCGCTTCGTGGAGTCGGTGGCGGGGGTCCTCGCCGAGACGGGGCTTCCGGCCGAGGTGCTGACCCTGGAGGTCGACGAGGAGGTCCTGCTCGACGACGGCGGGGAGGCCGTGCAGCGCCTGGGCGAACTGCGAGAGCTCGGCGTGCGACTGGCCATCGACGACTACGGGATGGGCTACGCGTCCCTGGCACACCTGCGCAGGCTGAGCGTGGACGCGATCAAGATCGATCCGTCGTTCGTGGCGGACCTGGGCCGTGACGACACGGTCACGCTGCTCACGCACACGATCATCCAGCTGGGGCGCGACCTGGGCGTGCAGGTGGTGGCCGAGGGCATCGAGCGCCCCGAGCAGCTGGAGCAGCTGCGCGCGATGGGCTGCGACCACGGCCAGGGGTTCCTGGTGGCCCGGCCGATGCCCGCGAGTGGTGTGGAGTCGCTCGTCGGCGGCGAGGCCGGAGTCAGCCTCTAAACGCATCCGCACAGGAACGGCATAAGCGGACGTTACGCCTTCTGCCTGCGGAGATGGCGACACGCCCGTTAATTTTCCGGCATGCCCTCACAAGAACACGAACTTCCGGTCGATCTCATCCGCAACGACCCCAAGTTCGCCGCGGAGCTCCTCCAGGAGGTCACCGGAAAGCCGCTGCCCGAGCACACGCATGTGCGCTGTGACGCCTCCGAGGCGACACGGGTCGCTCCCTCGCAGCTCATTACCGACTCGTTCGTGGTCTGCGAACGACCGCCGCTGCCGCACGAGAAACAGGACGGGCCTGCCGGTGCTGGGGATCATCACTGAGCCCCAGAACAAGTGGGACCCGCGCAAGTCCTACAGCTGGCCCTGCTACGTCGCCAACATCCGCCACCGGCTCAAGTGCCCGATCGCGCTCCTGGTGCTCACTCCGACCACCGCCCTCGCGAAGCGCTACGCCCCGCCCATCGACCTGGGCTGCGGGGAGATCCGCCCCGTGGTCCTGGCCATGGACACGCTCACACCCGTCACCGACCAGAGTGTGGCGGCGGCGCATCCGGTGCTGACCATCCTCGCTCTGGCCTCGAACCCGACGGATGACAAGGACGCCCTCGAAGCCCTGTCCGTGGCTCTGAAGAGCCTCGATGCGTCCGCGTCGTCGCTGTACTCTGACTATGTGCTCGCGGCACTGTCCGCGACCGCCCTGGGCTCCCTGGAGGAGATCATGACCGTGCGTGACTACGAATTCCGGACCGAACTGATCGGCCGCCCCTTCCGTGAGGGCGAGGCCAAGGGCCGGGCCGCTGGCCGGGCCGAGGCGATCCTTGGCGTACTGGACGCCCGGGGGATCGCGGTGCCCGACGAGGTGCGCGACCGGGTCACAGCGTCCTCGGACCTGGACGAGCTGGACCGGTGGGTCCGCCGGGCGGCGAAGGTCGACAGCGCGGAGGACCTCTTCGCCTGACCGGGTGGACGGGCGGGGCGCGCTGCCCGCGCACCCCGTCCCACTCCTCGGACCCCGGACGCCGCCCGTGCGGTGTGCGTCACACGCAACCGGGGTGACTTGTCGGCATTCGCCCAGTTCACAGGGGTTGTCGTGTCATCAGGTGAGGCCGCATTCTGACATTTCCGTCTCAATTGCTGAGACAATATGTCGTTCTGGTTGACGGGCGGCCTCTCCGTCGGCCAATGTGGTGAACGTGCAGAGCAACTCCCTGATTCTCGTACTTGGTCGGCGCGCAGCCCGCTGAGTTTCTTCTGCTGCGCGCCACCCCTCAACCGCCGTCGGCGGTGGGGGTTTTTTTATTGCCAGGCCCAGAGCCAGACCCACCAGGCCAGAGCCCCCGTGCCGCTCTGACCCTCGCTGAAGGATCTTGAGATGACCGAGCAGATGACCGGCGCCCAATCGCTGATCAGGTCGCTGGAGCAGGTCGGCGTTGACACTGTCTTCGGGATTCCCGGCGGCGCCATCCTCCCGGCCTACGACCCGCTCTACGACTCGGCCACGGTGCGCCACATCCTCATGCGCCACGAACAGGGAGCAGGTCACGCCGCCGAGGGCTACGCCTACGCCACCGGCCGCCCGGGGGTGTGCATGGCCACCAGCGGACCCGGCGCCACCAACCTGGTCACCCCGCTCGCCGACGCGCACATGGACTCGGTCCCGATGGTCGCCATCACCGGCCAGGTCGCCTCCCCGATGATCGGCACCGACGCCTTCCAGGAAGCCGACATCTGCGGCATCACCATGCCGATCACCAAGCACAACTTCCTGGTCAAGGACGTGCGCGAGATCCCGCGGATCGTCGCCGAGGCCTTCCACATCGCCTCCAGCGGACGCCCCGGCCCCGTCCTGGTCGACATCTCCAAGGACGCCCTGCAGAACTCCGCCGAGTTCGTCTGGCCCGAGCGCCTCGAACTGCCCGGCTACCGCCCGGTCACCAAGCCGCACGGCAAGCAGGTCCGCGAGGCCGCCCGCATGATCGCCGAGGCCCGGCGCCCGGTGTTCTACGTCGGCGGCGGCGTCCTGCGCGCCGGAGCCTCCGCCGAACTGCGCGTCCTGGCCGAGCTCACCGGCGCCCCCGTCGTCTCCACCCTGATGGCCCGCGGCGTCTTCCCCGACAGCCACCCGCAGTCGGTGGGCATGCCCGGCATGCACGGCGACGTCGCCGCCGTCGGCGCCCTCCAGAAGGCCGACCTCATCGTCGCCCTGGGCACGCGCTTCGACGACCGCGTCACCGGCCGCCTGGACAGCTTCGCCCCCGACGCCAAGATCGTCCACGCCGACATCGACCCGGCCGAGATCTCCAAGAACCGCCATGCCGACGTGCCCATCGTCGGCGACTGCCGCGAGGTCCTCGCCGATCTGGTCGTGGCCGTGCGCGCCGACCAGGAGAAGGGCCGCCAGGGCGACTACGGGGCCTGGTGGCAGCAGCTCAACCGCCTGCGCAACACCTACCCCAAGGGTTACGAGGCCCCCGAGGACGGCAGCCTGTCCCCGCAGGCCGTCATCGAGCGCCTGGGCAAGGTCGTCGGCCCGGAGGCCACCTACGTCGCGGGCGTGGGCCAGCACCAGATGTGGGCCGCCCAGTTCATCGACTACGAGCGCCCCGGCTCCTTCGTCAACTCCGGCGGCCTGGGCACCATGGGCTTCTCCGTCCCCGCCGCGCTCGGCGCCAAGGTCGGCGACCCCGACCGGACCGTGTGGTCGGTCGACGGCGACGGCTGCTTCCAGATGACCAACCAGGAACTGGCCACCTGCGCGATCGAGGGCATCCCGATCAAGGTCGCCGTGGTCAACAACGGCAACCTGGGCATGGTCCGCCAGTGGCAGACCCTGTTCTACGAGGGCCGCTACTCCAACACCGACCTCCAGACCTCCCCGCGCGACGAGAAGGTCCGCATTCCCGACTTCGTCCGCCTCGCGGAGGCGTACGGTTGTGTCGGCCTGCGCTGCGAGCGAGCCGAGGACATCGACGCCACCATCGAGAAGGCCATGGCGATCAACGACGCCCCCGTCGTCGTGGACTTCACCGTCAACCACGACGCCATGGTCTGGCCGATGGTCGGTCCCGGCGTCAGCAACGACAACATCCAGTACGCGCGCGACATGGCGCCGAACTGGGAACACGAGGACTAAGAGGAACAGGCGAAACCACCATGAGCAGTCACACGCTTTCCGTTCTGGTGGAGGACACCCCGGGTATCCTCGCCCGCGCCTCCGCCCTCTTCTCCCGTCGAGGCTTCAACATCGACTCGCTCAGTGTGAGCAACACCGAGTACCCAGGACTGTCCCGGATGACAATCGTGGTCAACTGCGACCTCCACCCCTTGGAGCAGGTGACCAAACAGCTCAACAAGCTGGTCAACGTCGTCAAGATCGTGGAGATGGACACCACCGCGTCGGTCCGGCGCGAGCTCCTGCTCGTCAAGGTCAAGGCCGACGCGTCCAGCCGCACCCACGTGCTACAGACGGCCGAGCTGTTCCGCGCGCACGTCGTGGACGTCAGCCCGGACGTCGTCGTCATCGAGGCCACCGGCGACCCCGCGAAGCTCGATGCCCTGGTCAGGAACCTGGAGCCGTTCGGCATCCGGGAACTCGTCAAATCAGGGCTGGTCGCCCTGGGACGCGGACCCCGGTCGATCACCGACCGATCCCTCCGCACGGTCGAGCGCAGCGCGTAGCGGTGTTCTCCGGTTCACCGCGTCCGCTGGTGAACCCGGGGCCCGGGCACGGACGGGACCCCACCGCGTCCCCCACGAAACCGAGAAACAAGGAGCAACCCCAAGTGGCAGCACAGATGTACTACGACGACGCCGCGGACCTCTCGCTCATCCAGAGCAAGAAGGTCGCCGTGATCGGCTACGGCAGCCAGGGCCACGCGCACGCGCTGTCGCTGCGCGACTCGGGTGTGGATGTGCGGATCGGCCTCGCCGAGGGGTCCAAGAGCCGGGCCAAGGCCGAGGAGGAGGGCCTGCGCGTCCTCAGCCCCGCGGAGGCCACCCGCGAGGCCGACGTCGTCATGATCCTGGTCCCCGACCACATCCACCGGGACCTGTACGCGGCCGAGATCGCGCCGAACCTGGAGGCGGGCAACGCCCTCTTCTTCGGCCACGGCTTCAGCATCCGCTACGGCCTCATCACCCCGCCCGAGGGCGTGGACGTGGCCATGGTCGCCCCCAAGGGCCCGGGCCACCTGGTCCGCCGCCAGTACGAGGCCGGGCGCGGCGTGCCCTGCCTGGTCGCGGTCGAGAAGGACGCCAGCGGGCAGGCCTGGGACCTGGCGCTGTCCTGGGCCAAGGGCATCGGCGGCACCAGGGCGGGCGTGATCAAGACGACGTTCACCGAGGAGACCGAGACCGACCTGTTCGGTGAGCAGGCCGTGCTCTGCGGCGGCACCGAGGAGCTGGTCAAGGCCGGTTTCGCCACCCTGGTCGAGGCGGGCTACCAGCCGGAGATCGCCTACTTCGAGTGCCTGCACGAGCTCAAGCTCATCGTCGACCTCATGTACGAGGGCGGCATCTCCAAGATGAACTGGTCGGTCTCGGACAACGCCGAGTACGGCGGCTACACCCGCGGCCCGCGCCTGATCACCGAGCAGACCCGCCAGGAGATGCGCAAGATCCTCGGCGAGATCCAGGACGGCTCCTACGCCAAGGAGCTCATGGACGAGTTCGACGCCGGGCAGCCGACCTTCACCAAGCGCCGCGAGGCCGAGCAGAACGAGCAGATCGAGAAGGTGGGCGCCGAGCTGCGCCCGCTGATGAGCTGGCTCAAGGCCTAGGTTTCCCGGGAAGACCCGGTGAACCACGGGGACGGGCGGCCCTTGTCCACCCGTCCCCGTCAGGCTTCCCTACCCCGCCGGTAGACTTTCGTCCAGCCGTCACCCCCGATCCGGGCAGAGCCCACCACCTGCGCGGTCGGGCCGCACCACCCGAAAAGGAACCGTTGTGCCCAAACCCGCCGTACTCGTAGCGGAAAAGCTCTCGCCCGCCGGAATCGCGCTGCTCGAGGAGGACTTCGAGGTACGCCACGTCGACGGCGCCGACCGGTCCCAGCTCCTGCCGGCCCTCGCCGACGTCGACGCCCTCATCGTGCGCAGCGCGACGCAGGTGGACGCCGAGGCGATCGCCGCCGCCTCCCGCCTCCAGGTGGTCGCCCGGGCCGGTGTCGGTCTGGACAACGTGGACGTGGAGGCCGCCACCAAGGCCGGCGTCCTGGTGGTCAACGCGCCCACCTCCAACATCATCAGCGCCGCGGAGCAGGCCATCAACCTGCTGCTGGCCAGCGCCCGCAACACCGCCCCGGCGCACAACGCCCTGATCAACGGCGAGTGGAAGCGCTCCAAGTACACCGGCGTCGAGCTCTACGAGAAGACCGTCGGCATCGTCGGCCTCGGCCGCATCGGTGCCCTGGTCGCGCAGCGCCTGTCGGCCTTCGGCACCCAGGTCATCGCCTACGACCCCTTCGTGCAGCCCGCCCGCGCGGCCCAGATCGGCGTGGAGATGACCACGCTCGACGAGCTGCTGGAGCGCTCGGACTTCATCACCATCCACCTGCCCAAGAACAAGGACACGCTGGGCCTGATCGGTGACGAGGCCCTGAGCAAGGTCAAGCCCAACGTGCGCGTCATCAACGCCGCGCGCGGCGGCATCCTCGACGAGGACGCGCTCTACCGGGCCCTCAAGGACGGCCGCGTGGCGGGCGCGGGCATCGACGTGTTCGCCAAGGAGCCGTGCACCGACAGCCCCCTCTTCGAGTTCGAGAACGTGGTCGTGGCCCCCCACCTGGGCGCCAGCACCGCCGAGGCCCAGGAGAAGGCGGGCACCCAGGTCGCCCGCTCGGTCAAGCTGGCCCTCTCCGGCGAGTTCGTCCCCGACGCCGTGAACGTGCAGGGCACCGGCGTGGCCGAGGACGTCAAGCCGGGCCTGCCCCTGACCGAGAAGCTCGGCCGCGTGTTCACCTCCCTGGCGGGCACCATCGCCAGCCGCATCGACGTCGAGGTGCGCGGCGAGATCGCCTCGCACGACGTCAAGGTGCTGGAGCTGGCCGCCCTCAAGGGCGTGTTCGCCGACGTGGTCGAGGACACCGTGACCTTCGTCAACGCCCCGCTGCTCGCCAAGGAGCGCGGCGTCGAGGTCAACCTCGTCACCAGCGACGACAACACCGACTGGCGCAACCTCATCACGGTCCGCGGCGTGCTCGCCGACGGCACCCGCGTGTCGGTCTCGGGCACCCTGACCGGTCCCCGCCAGGTCGAGAAGCTGGTGGAGATCAACAACTACACCATGGAGATCGGCCTGGCCGAGCACATGGTGTTCCTGTCCTACGAGGACCGGCCCGGCGTGGTCGGCACGGTCGGCGCCCTGCTGGGTGACGCCGGTGTCAACATCGCGGGCATGCAGGTCATCCGGGACCAGGAGGGCGGCAAGGCGCTGATCGCGCTCACCGTGGACTCCGCGGTGCCCGACGAGACCCTCGCCTCGATCTCCGCCGAGATCGACGCCGACATCAGCCGCCAGGTCGACCTGGAGGACTAGGGACCGAGGAGTCCCCTCCGGGTGGTGGCGACAGGGGCCGTACCGTATCCGGCGCTCACGAGTGCCGCGTGTGGTGCGGCCCCTCGTGCTGTCCGGGGACCGCGCGGCGCGGTGAGCTGTGTGCTCTTCGCGGCTTTTCATCACCTTTCTGGCGTTATGGCGTGGACCCGAGGCCCGACGTGGGCAGGCTCTGACCAGCTGCGATACCAGGTTGTCTCGCATCCTGAGAAGGCCTGGCCATATAGTTGGACATCCGATATTCTGAGGCCCTAGGAGTCAGCGGCACCGGTTCCACAGCCGGACGCCGCCGCCCGGCGCCGCGAGCGCCCCCACCCGGGGCCCGCGCGGGTGTTCCACGGCAGTCGATCCCGCCGGGAAAGCTCCTTTTGGCCGTGGACACCGCCGCCCACGTTCCGCGCTCCGCCGCCGTTCGGCGTGATCCGCCCCGAGCCCCGGTCCCGTAGTGCACACCACCGCAGAGCATTCCCTGGCCGCGCCGTTCCCGGCTCCGGTCACGCAACGCATCCGGAGGATCGCATGTACGACATGATCGAGTACCCGTCCGCGCCCGACTCCCAGGACGAGATCAACCGCGCCCTGCAGGACGCCCTCAACCGGCGGGCCTGAGGCCCGGTTTCGGCAACGGTCGCGCGAACCCCCGGCCGGAGGCACCCGCACTCCGCCGGGGCGGTAGGGTTGTCTCATTCAGTGTTCATCCTGGTCTCACCATATGAGAAGCGGCCGGTGGGGCCGTGTCGAAGCAGAGGCAGTCCGTATGGCAGCGCGCACCGTGAAACTGGCGGTCATTCCCGGCGACGGGATCGGTCCCGAGGTCATCGCCGAAGGGCTCAAGGTGCTGGAGGTCGCGGCCTCCCAGCACGACCTCGCGGTGGAGACCACCGAGTACGAGCTGGGCGCCAGGCTCTGGCACCGCACCGGTGAGACCCTGCCCGACTCGGTCGAGGCCGAGCTCGCCGGGCACGAGGCCATCTACCTCGGCGCCGTCGGCGACCCGTCGGTCCCCAGCGGCGTCCTGGAGCGCGGCCTGCTGCTGCGTCTGCGCTTCGACTTCGACCACTACGTCAACCTGCGCCCCGTCCGCCTCTACCCGGGGGTGGACAGTCCGCTCGCCGGTGTGGGCCCCGAGGACATCGACATGCTGGTGGTCCGCGAGGGCACCGAGGGTCCCTACGCGGGCGCCGGGGGCGTCCTGCGCAAGGGCACCCCGCACGAGATCGCCACCCAGGACAGCGTCAACACCCGCTTCGGGGTGGAGCGCGTCGTGCGCTACGCCTTCGACAAGGCCGCCTCCCGCCCCCGCCGCAAGCTCACCCTGGTCCACAAGGACAACGTCCTGACCTTCGCCGGTGAGCTGTGGCAGCGCGTGGTCCGGGAGGTTGGCGCCGAGTACCCGCAGGTCGCCGTGGACTACTGCCACGTCGACGCCGCGTCGATGTTCTTCGTCAACCAGCCCGCCCGCTTCGACGTGGTGGTCACCGACAACCTCTTCGGCGACATCATCACCGACATCGGCGCCGCCATCACCGGCGGCATCGGACTGTCCGCCAGCGGCAACATCAACCCGGACAACACCTTCCCCAGCATGTTCGAGCCCGTCCACGGCTCCGCGCCCGACATCGCGGGCCAGGGCAAGGCCGACCCCACCGCCACGGTGCTCTCGGCCGCGACCATGCTGGAGCACCTCGGAGTGCCCGAGGCGGCCCGCCGGATCGAGGCGGCGGTCGCCACGGACCTCAAGACCCGCGCCCAGAACGGCGCGGTCCGCTCCACCTCCCAGATCGGCGACGACCTCGCCGCGCGAGTAGCCGAGCAGGGCTGACGCACACGCCGGAAGCCCTGCCCTTTCCCGAGGCGCGGCTGACGGCCCTGTTCACCTTCACCGTCGACGGGCGCGCCCGGGTTCCCGAGCGCGCCCGTCGCCGTGTCCGCGTGCGGCTCCGTTCCCCGAGCGGTGCCGCCCTCGCGTGCATCACTCCTGCTCTGGCACCGGGTGCGCTCTTCAGACAGACTAGATCCCAGGCTGGCGATGCTGCCGGCCTGATGCACCCGAGAGGACCACCGACACCATGAACAACGACACCACCACAAGCGGGTTGACGTTCGACATCCAGCTCTCCGACAGGCGGAAGACCCCGCAGGAACGAGAGGCACTGCTGGAGAGTCCCGGGTTCGGCAAGGTGTTCACCGACCACATGGTGAGCATCCACTACACCGAGGGGAAGGGGTGGCACGACGCGAAGCTGGAGCCGTACGGTCCGCTGAGCCTGGACCCGGCCACCGCCGCCCTCCACTACGCCCAGGAGATCTTCGAGGGCCTCAAGGCCTACCGGCACCCCGACGGCTCGCTCGCCTCCTTCCGCCCCGAGTCCAACGCGGCCCGCTTCAACCGCAGCGCGGCGCGCATGGCGATGCCCGAGCTCCCCGAGGAGCTCTTCCTGAAGTCCATCGAACTCCTCCTGGAGCACGACGGCGACTGGGTGCCGACCAAGGAGGACTTCAGCCTGTACCTGCGCCCGTTCATGGTCGCCACGGACGTCGGCCTCGGCGTCAACCACCCGTCCCGCTCCTACGTCTACCTGCTGATCGCCTCGCCGGTCGGCTCCTACTTCTCGGGCGGCGTCCAGCCGGTGACGGTGTGGCTGTCCAGGGACTACACGCGTGCCGCGCCGGGCGGCACGGGCGCGGCCAAGTTCGCGGGCAACTACGCGGCGAGCTTCCTCGCCCAGGCGCAGGCCGTGGAGCAGGGCTGTGACCAGGTGGTCTGGCTCGACGCCCGCGAGCACCGCTGGGTCGAGGAGATGGGCGGCATGAACCTGTGGTTCGTGTTCGGCTCGGGTGAGAACGCGCGGCTGCGTACGCCCCCGCTGACCGGGACCCTGCTGCCGGGCATCACCCGCGAGTCGCTGCTGACCCTGGCCCCCGACCTCGGCATCCCGGCCGAGGAGGCGCCGATCTCCACCGACGAGTGGCGCGAGGCGGCCGAGTCCGGAGAACTCACCGAGGTGTTCGCCTGCGGCACCGCGGCCGTCATCACCCCCGTCGGCCGGGTGAAGGGCGACAACGGCGAGTTCACTGTCGGTGACGGCACCCCGGGTCCGGTCACCATGCGCCTGCGCGAGGAGCTGGTGGGCATCCAGACGGGCCTGCGCGCCGACAAGCACGACTGGATCACCCGGTTCTAGCGTGACCCCGGCGGGCCGTCCTCCCCGGGCGGCCCGCCCCCCACGTTCGGGGCCTTCAGGCTCCCGGACTGGCTACGGGGAGTCCCACCTGCTCGGCGGCGGCCAGCAGGCGCTTGTCATAGGTGACGAACGCGGTGAGATGATCGCGGTAGGCCACGTCGGCGGTCGCCAGATGGATGGCGTCAAGCGAGCGCAGCATGGGATCAGAGTATGAGGCCGCCACGGAACGGACGGTCTCGTCGATGTCGTAGAAGCCGATCCTGTCCATGACGGGGATCGCGTACTCCACGAGGTCTGGTGCGCTCCTGCGAAGAGCACGGGGCAGCTCCACCTGGAGCAGCGCCGACGCCACGAGCGGTGTGCCTCCTCGTTCGGCGAGCCACGTCTTGAGGATGGGACTCTCGTCCTCCGCGCGTACGAGTTTGATCGCGGCTGAAGTGTCCAGGCAGATCATTTAGTAACGTTCCTCGTCCCGCAGCCGTTCCATGAGGGTTCCGGCCTCCTCGGCCGAATGCGCTGAAACCCTGGGGCTGGGCATGGGTGTGGTGAGCCGTGGAGGCCGGAACTTACCGGAGGCGATGAGCTCGTTCAGAGGGTGAGGTGCTTTGGGGGCGATGCTGACGACCACCGCGTCGTCGCCGGTGATCTCGATCTCTTCGCCACGTCTGGCCCGCTCGACCCAGGGCAGCATGTCTTCAGGCAGTTCGTGCGCGGGAACAGTGCTCATGGGCTCAGCTTAAGGGGCGCTGTTGTGACTGTCAGGGTCTTTCGGCGAGGGTTACGCGGAACGCCGGATATGTCCGGTGTGAGAAACCGCCGTCTCGAATGGTGGGACAATCCGCCGTTGAGCACCGAGAACTCCGCCACCGTGTGGCACACTGACCTCATGCCGTCTCAGGTGCTCATTATCGTGAGGCGCGCTGGCTGACCATCGGACGCCGCCAGCGCGCTGACCTCTCGTGTCCACGAGGGGTCTTTTTTGTTGGCGGGGCCCGGTCGGCCACACCACAGCATCCACCTTCGGGAGTTCCACCCATGAGGGACGACAGTTTCCACGTCTTCGACACCACGCTGCGCGACGGGGCCCAGCGCGAGGGGATCAACCTGCGGGTCTCCGACAAGCTGGCCATCGCCAAGCTGCTGGACGACTTCGGGGTGGCGTTCATCGAGGGAGGGTGGCCGGGGGCCAACCCCAAGGACACCGAGTTCTTCCAGCGGGCTTCACGAGAGCTGACGCTGGAGCACGCGCAACTCACCGCGTTCGGCGCGACCCGCCGTGCCGGTGTGCGGGCCGCCGACGACCCACAGGTGGCCGCACTGCGCGACAGCGGCGCACCGGTCGTCACCCTTGTCGCCAAGAGTGACGACCGGCACGTCGAGCGCGCGCTGCGCACGACCCTCGACGAGAACCTCGCCATGATCGCCGACACGGTGTCCCACCTGCGCGAACACGGCCAGCGCGTGTTCGTGGACTGCGAGCACTTCTTCGACGGATACCTCCACAACCCCGACCACGCGCTCGACGTGGTCCGCGCAGCCGCCGGGGCGGGGGCCGACGTCGTCGTCCTGTGCGACACCAACGGGGGCATGCTCCCCACCGACATCACCCGCATCGTCACCGAGGTCCGCGAGGCCACCGGCGTCCGCCTGGGCATCCACGCCCAGGACGACACCGGCTGCGCCGTCGCCAACACCCTCGCCGCCGTGGACGCGGGCGCCACCCACGTGCAGTGCACCGCCAACGGCTACGGCGAGCGGGTCGGCAACGCCAACCTCTTCTCCGTGGTCGGCGCGCTCACGCTCAAGCGCGGCCGCGAGGTCCTCCCCGAGGGCTGCCTGGCCGAGATGACCCGCGTGTCCACCGCCATCGCCGAGATCGTCAACCTCGCCCCCGACACGCACCAGCCCTACGTGGGGGTGTCGGCCTTCGCCCACAAGGCGGGGCTGCACGCCTCCGCGATCAAGGTCGACCCCGACCTGTACCAGCACACGGATCCCGAGCTGGTCGGCAACACCATGCGCATGCTCGTCTCCGACATGGCCGGGCGCGCCTCCATCGAGCTCAAGGCCAGGGAGCTGGGCCTGGACCTGTCCGGAGACCGTGCCCTGTCGGGGCGGGTCGTGGAGCGGGTCAAGGGCCTGGAACTGTCGGGCTACAGCTTCGAGGCCGCCGACGCCTCCCTGGACCTGTTGCTGCGCGAGGAACTGGGGCAGCCGGTCCGCTACTTCGACGCCGAGTCCTGGCGCGTCATCACCGAACGCCGCCCCCGGGTCGGCTCCAGCCCCCTGTCCAGCGACTACGAGAGCCTCACCGAGGCCACCGTCAAGCTGCTGGTCAAGGGCGAACGCGTGATCGCCACCGCGGAGGGCAACGGCCCCGTCAACGCCCTGGACCGGGCACTGCGCAGCGCCATGGAGAGCGTGTACACCGCGCTGGCCGGACTGGAGCTGACCGACTACAAGGTCCGCATCCTGGAGGGCAGCTCCGGCACCAACGCCATCACCCGCATCCTCATCACCTTCAGCGACGGGTCGGGGGAGTGGACCACGGTCGGCGTGGGACCCAACGTCGTCGACGCGTCCTGGGTCGCCCTCGAACAGGCCATCACCTACGGGCTCCTCCGCCAGGGCTATCCGCAGGGCTGACCGGCGGCCCTCCCCGGGAATCGGGGCCCTGGCTCCCGGGGGACCGGACAGGGTGTGAGGGGACGGGGCGGCAGCCGCCCCGTCCCCTCGCACCGCCCTCGTCCCCGCGCCGCCTCGCCGTGCCAGTCCGGAACTTGTTCGCGCCGGTCGCGGCGTGCGCCCGTCCACGGTGTGCGCAGGCTGCCTCCGGCCGCGGCCGCCCTTCACGGCGGCCTGGCGTCGCTTTTCGTACTCGAATCGATACTGGGAGTAACTCAATCTGCGTGCGCGGTCGGGCGGAAAAGCACGCACGCCCTCGGGGCGGGTCCCTCAGCCCTCGGGGTCGTTCTCGGGGTGGACCCAGCCGTTGGGCTCGCATCCCTGGAGGCCCAGGGTCTGTTGCTGCATTACGGGGGCCGGTTCGCCCTCGCCGGGGCAGTCCACGTGGCCGTGGCCCAGGGTGTGGCCCACCTCGTGGTTGATCAGGTAGATCCGGTAGGTCTCCAGGTCGTCCTCGAAGTGGGGGACGCCCGACACCCAGCGGTTCTGGTTGATGATCGCCCGGTTCCCGTTCGCGCAGGACACGTACCCGTCGGTGTTCAGCGGGGCGCACAGCCGGTCCACGGTCTCCGGTGCCGCCAACAGCACGCGGACGTCGGCGTCGTCGCCGTCCACCCGCTGCATGGCGCGCTCGCCGTCGTCGCCCCAGCTGCGCGGGTCGCCCAGGATCTCCTCCACGGCGGCCGCGAAGTCCTCGGACTCCCCGGGCAGCCCCTTCTCGACCTCCACGGCGAAGGTGGTCACCGGGCCGTCGCCCATGACGTCGCTCTCGCCCTCCAGCACGGAGAACTCGCCGTCGGCGCTCTCGACCTCCTCCTCCACGGAGCGGAGCAGCGGCGCCTCTTCCTCCCCGGCCCGCTCACCGGGGTCGGCGGAGGACTCCGACTCGGGGGCGGCGGCCCCGTCCGCCGAGTCCCGGTCCTCCACGGAGGTGCGCCGGTCGCCGCCCTCCTCGGGAACCCCGTCGCCGACCGGTCCGGACGCGGAGGTCTCGGCGGGGTCGCCGAGGTCGGGCCCGTACCCGGGCACGCTCACCATGAGCACGGTGGAGGACCCGGAGACCAGGCACAGACCCAGCGCCAGACCCATCGGGTACCGGCGGCGCTTGCGGTGCCGGGCACGGGGACGACCCCTGGGCGAAGCGGGCGTGGGCACGGGAATCAGCCTCTCGACGGCGGACGACGGACCCAGCATGCCAGAGTTCGCCCCAAGGAAAGGCCAAGGCAGTGTCCGGGAAGGCCAGGTGTGGGAGGGCATGGAATGTCCTGTGCCCTTTCGGGGCTATCGCGTGCACCCGTACCGTCCGGGGCGCGGTCGTGGTGTGTCCTTCGACTCCCCCCGGACGGGGCCCGTCCGCTCCCGGCCACCCGCCGCGCCGATACCCTTCAACCGCAAGCGAGACAACAGGGCTGCTGGGAGGCATCAGGTGCGCATCGCGCGGTTCGCGTCCGGTGACGAGGTCGGGTTCGGCCTGGTAGAGAAGGATTCCGACACAGGGGAGGAGTTCGTCGCCCGGCTGAGCGGCCACCCCCTCATCGGCGACATCCAGCTGACCGGCGAGCGGGCCAAGCTCTCCGACGTCCGGCTGCTGTCACCGGTGCTGCCGACCAAGGTGGTCTGCATCGGCAAGAACTACGCGGACCACGTCGCGGAGATGAAGGACGTCACGGGGGAGTCCACCGACGAGCCCGTCGTCTTCCTCAAGCCCTCCACCGCCGTGACCGGGCCCCACGACCCGATCTTCCGCCCCGCCGTCTCCGAGCGGGTGGACTACGAGGGCGAGCTGGCCATCGTCATCTCCCGCCCCTGCCGCGAGGTGCCGCGCGAGCGCGCCAAGGACGTCATCTTCGGCTACACCGTCGCCAACGACGTCACCGCCCGCGACCTCCAGAAGAAGGACAAGCAGTGGACGCGGGCCAAGGGCTTCGACTCCTTCTGCCCCATCGGTCCCTGGATCACCACCGGGATGAGCATCGAGGAGGCGCAGGACCTGGCCGTCACCACCACCGTGGACGGCCGGACCCGCCAGGACGGGCGCACGTCGCAGTTCATCCACGACATCCCGGGCATCATCGCCTACGTCACCTCCTTCATGACGCTGCTCCCCGGTGACGTGGTCCTCACCGGCACCCCCGCCGGGGTGGGCCCGGTCGAGGTCGGCCAAGAGGTCGCGGTGACGGTGGAGCGGCTGGGCACCATCACCAACCGCGTGGTGGCCCGCGACTGAGGGTTTTCCCGTCCGCACCGACCCCGTACGCGGACCGGGTGGTCGGCGGCGCCCGCGCCGCCGACCCGCGCACGAGTGGAAGGCAGTCCGTTGACCATCCCCCGACGCCGCCGCACCGGCTTCCTCGTCCTGGCCGGCGCGCTCGCCCTCGTGCTCCTGGCCGCGGGGACCGCCTACTGGACGGCCGCGCGCACCGACGACGGCGGGGGCGGCGCCGGCACACCGACAGGGGGACCCGTGAGCGAACCGCGCCGCGTCATGCTGGCGGGCGACTCGATGACCCAGGGCGCCAACGGCGACCGGACCTGGCGCTACCACCTGTGGAACCACCTCTCCCCGCACGTGGAGGAACTGGACTTCGTCGGCCCCTACAGCGACCCCGCGACCCGCGACATGATCCTGCCGGTCCCCACCACCGAGGACGAGGCGACGCCGAGCCCGGACGGCGACCCCGCCGAGGACTACCAGGAGGACGGCACGGAGCAGGACGGCACGGAGCAGGACGGTGCCGACGGGGGCGCTCCCGAAGCGGGCCCCTCCACGCCGGGCTCCGACGAGCCGCCGCCGGAGGACGGTGTCGTCTGGCCCGGCGCGGACGGCGACCCGGACACCGCCGAGTACCGGGACCCCGACTTCGACCAGGACCACAACGCCCTGTGGGGCCGCACCCTCCGCGACGCCTCCTCCTCCATCCGGGAGGACGTCCGCGTCCACCGCCCGGACGTGCTGTGCGTCATGCTCGGCGTGAACGACCTGCTGTGGCCGGTCACGATGGAGGAGATGGAGTACCGGCTGCGCGGCTACGTGGAGGCGGCGCGCGAGGCGAACCCGCACCTGCGCGTCGTGCTCGCCGAGACGCTGCCCATCGCCCTGGCCGAGTCCGACGAGGGCTTCGCCCTGCGCGTGTACGCGTACAACGTCCTGATCCGCGAGGTCGCCGCCGACATGTCCACGGAGCGCTCGCCGGTGATCAGCCTGGACGTGGCGGGCGGAGAGGACTGGGACGTGGCCGCCGACACCTACGACGGCACCCACCCCAACGCGCGCGGGGAGGTCAAGATCGCCGCGGCCTTCGCCGACGCCCTCGCGGAGGGCTACGGAATCGGCCGGGCCTACCCGCGCCCGCTGCCCACGGCCTCCGCCGGGGGGTGAGGCGGAGCGGGGACGCCGACCACCGCCCCGGCCCGCCTCCCGCCTTCCGGCTGGGGGGAGCGGTCCCGCGCGCGTGACGGGGACCAGCGGGGGGACCAGCGGGTTTCCCCGGGCCCCCGCCCACCGCGGATACCCTGGGCGCGTGACTGAGACTTCGATTCGTACCCGCTTCGCCCCGTCCCCCACGGGCATGTTCCACGTCGGCGGCGCGCGCTCCGCGCTGTTCAACTGGGCGCTGGCACAGCAGCGGCCCGAGGGCCGCATGGTGCTGCGCGTCGAGGACACCGACGCCGCACGCAACCGCCCCGAGTGGACCGAGGGCATCATCCGCGCGCTGGCCTGGCTCGGCATCGGCGAGGACGACCCGCACTTCGAGGGTCCCTACTTCCAGTCGGAGTACGCGGGCAAACACCGCGAGACCGCGCAGGAGCTGTACAAGAACGGCCGCGCCTACTACTGCGACTGCACCCGCGAGCAGGTGCAGGAGCGGCGCGACAACCCCAACCTGGGCTACGACGGGTTCTGCCGCGACCGGAACCTGGCGCCCGGCCCGGGCCGGGCCCTGCGCTTCCGCGTGCCCGAGGGCGGCCCCACCGTCGTGGAGGACCAGATCCGCGGCCGCGTGGAGTTCGAGCACTCCGCCATCGAGGACTTCGTGATCGCCCGCGCCGACGGCTCGCCGCTGTTCGTGCTGGCCAACGTCGTCGACGACGTCGAGATGCGCATCACCCACGTCGTCCGAGGCGAGGAGCACCTGTCCAACACCCCCAAGCAGCAGCTGCTGTGGGAGGCGCTGGGGCTGACCCCACCGGTGTGGGCGCACCTGCCGGTCATCGTCAACGAGCAGCGCAAGAAGCTCTCCAAGCGCCGCGACAAGGTCGCCCTGGAGTCCTACCAGGAGGAGGGCTACCTGCCGGAGGCGATGGTCAACTACCTCATGCTGCTGGGCTGGGCGCCGGGCGACGACCGCGAGATCATGCCGTGGTCGCAGATGCAGCCGCTGTTCCGGGTGGAGGACGTCAACAGCTCCAGCGCCTTCTTCGACGAGAAGAAGCTGCGCGCCTTCAACGGCGAGTACATCCGCGCGCTCTCCGCCGACGAGTTCGCCGAGCGCTGCCAGCCGTGGCTGACCGGCGACGCGGCCCCGTGGGACCCGGCCGACTACGACCCGGCGGTCTTCGCCGCCGTGGCCCCGCTCGCGCAGAGCCGCGTGGCGGTGCTCAGCGAGATCGTGCCGAACGTGGACTTCCTCTTCCTCCGCGAGCCCGTGGAGGACGAGAAGAGCTGGGCCAAGGCCATGAAGCCGGGCGTGGGGCGGGAGATGCTCCAGGCCGCCCTGGCGCGCTTCGCCGACCCGGAGCTGCCGTGGGCCGCCGAGGACCTCAAGGCCGCCACCGAGGAGGTCGGCGCCTCGCTGGGCCTGAAGCTGGGTAAGGCGCAGGCTCCCGTGCGCGTCGCGGTCACCGGCCGCACCGTCGGCCTGCCGCTGTTCGAGTCGCTGGAACTGCTCGGCCGCGAGCGCGTCCAGGAACGGCTGGCCGCGGCCCTGGCGAAGCTGGCCGCGCAGGAGGGCCCCGCCGGGTCCTGAGGCGGACGGGGTGGTCGGAGCCACAGCCCGGCCGCCCCGATTCCGGTTCGCGAGTACTCCGAATGTCCGCTAGAGTTGTCCACGTCGCCGAGGGGGACGGGGAAGCGAAAGCGAACCGGGTCCTCCCAAAGCATTGGGATATGGTGTAATCGGCAGCACGACTGATTCTGGTTCAGTTAGTCTAGGTTCGAGTCCTGGTATCCCAGCTCCGGTCAGCGTTGAGGCGCTGACCGCGCGGGTCGCAGACCCGAAAGCGCGCCCCCGTCGTCTAGTGGCCTAGGACGCCGCCCTCTCAAGGCGGTAACGGCGGTTCGAATCCGCTCGGGGGTACACAGAGGGAGAGGCTCTCACCATGTGGGGGCTTTCTTTCTGACCGATGCATGCCATCGGTGTCCGGTTGGGGCGGGTATCGTAGTAGAAGATCCGCCCGGACCAGTCCGGCCCCCGTCGTCTAGTGGCCTAGGACGCCGCCCTCTCAAGGCGGTAACGGCGGTTCGAATCCGCTCGGGGGTACCACCAGGTGAGGCTCCATCCACGAGGATGGGGCCTTTCGTGTTGCTCGGTGGTCCTTGAAGACCCTCCTCCCGGGGTCGCGGAGGGCGGATCCGCGGCGGTGCGGCGTCCCTGGGATACTGGGTGGGCGCAGTCTCCCGGCCGCCCAACCCCTGTCGGAGCGTATGAAGAGCGACCATCCCTCCCCAGCCGTCCGGACCGGACCGGCGCCTCCGGACGCGCCGTGACCGGCCGTGAGCTCGGTCCGGGCAACCACCAGGACAAGGAACTCCGTGATGTCCTCAAGGACCTGTGCGAACAGGGGTGGGTGCTGAGGCAGGAGGGACACTGGGGGCGCCTGTACTGCGACTGCGGCTGCACCCGCATCCAGGTCCCCGGGACGCCGCGCAACTCCGGCCGGGCCGCGCGCCGTATCCGGCAGGAGGCGCGGCGCTGCCCGATGCCACCGGACGACCCCCGGCGGGGCGCGGGCGGGTTCCGCGAGTGAGGCCGGTCCGGTCGGAGGCGGTTCCGGTGGGTGCCGACCGTGGTGGGGTCCGGCCGTTCCGGGTATCCTTGTGTTGACGTTTGCCAACGGCTGAGCGGCATCCGGCGGGTTCCGGGGCGCGGCGGCCGTTGACCGTGGCCGGTAGCCCGGCACACACCGGAGGAAGGCGAGGCCGATGGCCGAGTACGAGTTCGTCTTCGTCGTGGACGGGTTCGACCTGGACGACCACGACACCGTCCAGGCCCTCAGCGAGAGCTTCGACGCCGTCGTCTCCTTCTGGCACGGCTCCCCGCGCCTGTCCGTGGCCGCGCTCGGCCCGGACGCGGTCACGGCGGCCAGGTCGCTGGTGGAGCGCGTTCACGTGACGGTGCCCGGTGTGCGGATGGTCCGCCTCGACAGGGAGCTGGTCGGGGTCTCCGACATCGCCGAGATCACCGGCCGGAGCAGGCAGAACGTCGACCAGTGGGTCCGCGGGCAGCGGCACGACGGCGTTCCCTTTCCCGCGCCGGAGGCGGCCGTGGGACGCTCCCTGGTGTGGCTGTGGTCGGAGGTCAACGCGTGGCTGAGCGGGATCGGCCTGGACGACGGTCAGCTGCGGCCCACGCGGACGGAGATGACCGAGATCGACTGGCTGCTCCAGACCTCGCGCAAGGTCGAACTCGCCCTGGTCCGCCACGCCAACAGCCCCGACGCGCGCCGGGTGGCCAGGCTGCTGGCCGCGCACGCCCGCACCACGCGCGAGTTCATCCACTACCTGGTGAAGAACCCGCGGGTGCGCGACGCCCGCGGCCGCTACACGGTGCTGGTCTGCTCGCCCCGCGACGAGGCGGTGGACGTCTTCCGCAGGCTGGAGGCCTTCGAGCACCCGGTCGTGCTCGCCACGGTGACCAACCGCATCCACGCCCTGGTCATGGTCGACGGGGAGGGCGAGCGCGGTGACGCGACTGAGCTGGTGCCCGGGATGACCGTGCGCGACTGGCTGGGGATGATCGCCCTGTCGCCCGAGAGCGAGTTCACCGTCGCGTCGGAGGGCGCGTCCACCAAGACCGCGCCCATCACCGCGCGGTCGCCGATGGACCTCGTCGGCGCCTGAGCCCGGGGCCCGGCCCCCGGCGGCGGACCGTCACGGAAGGATCTGCCCCCGGGAAAGAGCGTCACCAGAGGCTCCACGCCGCTCCCGGGGGGTGAATCGTCACCGAGCGTTTCACCTCGATGCCCTCGGGCGGGCCGTCTCCCGGACGGCACCCTCGGGCGGGCGGTCCGGCTAGTGCCCGCCCTCGTAGCTGTGCAGGGACTCGCTGACCTTCTCCGCCGCCGACAGGACCGCCTGGGAGTGGATGCGGCCGGGGGAGCGGGTCAGGCGCTCTATGGGGCCCGACACCGACACGGCGGCGATCACACGTCCGCCGGGGCCCGACACCGGCGCGGACACCGACGCCACGCCCTGCTCGCGCTCGGCGACGCTCTGGGCCCACCGGCGGCGGCGCACCTGGGCCAGGCTGGCCGCCGTGAACCGCGCCCCCAGCAGGGAGCGGCGGATCCGGTCGGAGTCCTCCCAGGCCAGCAGGACCTGGGCGGCCGAACCGGCGTTCATGGGCAGCTCGCTGCCGACCGGCACCGTGTCGCGCAGCCCGCTGCTGCGCTCGGAGGCGGCCACGCACACCCGCAGGTCCCCCTGACGGCGGTAGAGCTGCGCGCTCTCCCCGGTCAGGTCGCGCAGCTGCACCAGGACGGGGGAGGCCACGGCCAGCAGCCGGTCCTCGCCGGTCGCTATCGACAGCTCACCCAGGCGCGGGCCCAGCACGAAGCGTCCCTGGCTGTCGCGGGTGACCATGCGGTGGCGCTCCAGCGCCACCGCCAGCCGGTGGGCCGTCGGCCGGGCCAGGCCGGTGATCTGTACCAACTGGGCCAGGGACGCCGGTCCCGACTCCAGGGCGTCGAGGACGGACATGGTCTTGTCCAGGACACCGACGCCGCTGGATGAGCTAGAGTTGTCCATGGCTTGATATTGCCGTCTCGAAATATGGAATGCAAGTCAGGCCGAAGTCCGCGCAGGGCTCCACACGAGACGCGCCCGAGACGACAACGAGAGAGGCGACCGCCCATGGCACGCACGATGGCCGAGAAGGTCTGGGAGGAGCACGTCGTCCGACGTGCCGACGGCGAGCCGGACCTGCTCTACATCGACCTCCACCTCGTCCACGAGGTGACCAGCCCGCAGGCCTTCGAGGGCCTGCGCCTGGCGGGCCGGTCCGTGCGCCGCCCGGACCTGACCATCGCCACCGAGGACCACAACGTCCCCACCCAGGACCTGCTGGCCCCCATCGCCGACCCGGTCTCCCGCAAGCAGGTCGAGACGCTGCGCAAGAACTGCTCCGACTTCGGCGTGCGGCTGCACCCGATGGGCGACATCGAGCAGGGCGTGGTGCACGTGGTCGGCCCCCAGCTGGGCCTGACCCAGCCGGGCATGACCATCGTCTGCGGTGACAGCCACACCAGCACCCACGGCGCGTTCGGCGCCCTGGCTTTCGGCATCGGCACCAGCCAGGTCGAGCACGTCCTGGCCACCCAGACCCTGCCGATGGCCCCCTTCAAGACGATGGCCGTCACCGTGAACGGCGCGCTGCGGCCGGGGGTGTCCGCCAAGGACGTCATCCTCGCGGTCATCGCCAGGATCGGCACCGGCGGCGGCCAGGGCTACGTCATCGAGTACCGGGGTGAGGCCATCGAGGCCCTGTCCATGGAAGCCCGCATGACCGTGTGCAACATGTCCATCGAGGCGGGCGCCCGCGCCGGGATGATCGCCCCGGACCAGACCACGTTCGACTACATCCGGGGCCGGGCGCACGCGCCGCGGGGCGAGGACTTCGACGCCGCGGTCGAGCACTGGAAGAGCCTGCGCACCGACGAGGGCGCGGTCTTCGACGCCGAGGTCGTGCTGGACGCCGACGAGCTCAGCCCGTTCGTCACCTGGGGCACCAACCCCGGCCAGGGCGTGCCGCTGGACGCCTCCGTGCCCGACCCCGCCTCGTACGAGGACCCCTCCGCCCGCGCCGCGGCCGAGAAGGCCCTGGCCTACATGGACCTCGAGGCCGGAACGCCGATGCGCGAGGTGAGGGTGGACACCGTCTTCCTGGGCTCGTGCACCAACGGCCGCATCGAGGACCTGCGCACCGCCGCCGAGATCATCCGCGGCCGCAGGGTGGCCGAGGGCGTGCGCATGCTCGTCGTCCCCGGCTCCATGCGGGTCAAGGAGCAGGCCAACGAGGAGGGCCTGGGCCGGGTCTTCGAGGAGGCCGGTGCCGAGTGGCGCGAGGCGGGCTGCTCGATGTGCCTGGGCATGAACCCCGACCAGCTCAAGCCCGGCGAGCGCAGCGCCTCCACCTCCAACCGCAACTTCGAGGGCCGCCAGGGCCGCGGCGGACGCACCCACCTGGTGTCGCCGCAGGTCGCCGCCGCCACCGCGGTGCGCGGCACTCTGTCCTCGCCCGCCGACCTGGCCGCCCTCTAGCGCGTCCCGTTAGGAGAGACCTCTCATGGAGAAGTTCGACGTCCACACCGGTCGGGCCGTGCCGCTGCGCGCGAGCAACGTCGACACCGACCAGATCATCCCGGCCGTCTACCTCAAGCGGGTCAGCCGGACCGGCTTCGAGGACGGCCTGTTCGCCGAGTGGCGCAAGTCCGACCCCGACTTCGTCCTCAACCGCCCCGAGTACCAGGGCGCGTCCGTTCTGGTGGCCGGGCCGGACTTCGGCACCGGCTCCTCGCGCGAGCACGCCGTGTGGGCGCTCCAGGACTACGGCTTCAAGACCGTGCTGTCCTCGCGCTTCGCCGACATCTTCCGCGGCAACTCGCTCAAGGGCGGCCTGCTGACGGTCCTGCTGGAGCAGGAGGTCATCGACCGCGTCTGGGCGGCCGTCGAGGCCGACCCCGCCACCGAGGTGACCGTGGACCTCGTCGAGCGCGAGGTGCGGGTTCCGACGGCGGGTGTGCGGGAGTCCTTCGAGCTGGACGACTACACCCGCTGGCGGCTCCTGGAGGGTCTGGACGACATCGCGCTGACCCTGCGCCACACGGACGCGATCGGGGAGTTCGAGGGCACCCGCAAGTCCTGGCTGCCGGTGACGCTCTAGACACTGATCGGCTTCTGGGCCGGGGATTCGTGTCCTGTGTGACGCAGGACACCCCCGGTCCAGAAATATTTTACCTTTACCTACTGTGAGCGCCTGCTTACGGGTCTTCCGTCCTTAAGCTCAGCGTGTCTCATGCCCGGAATCCGGTTATACGTAGGCATTTGAGGCTCGCAGAAGGGGTCAAAAGGGACTGAAGTCAGAGGCGGTTCCGGTCTGGACCGGAGCCCCGTAGGAGCTGCCGCGCAGGTGGGGATGGACCCGACACGCCCTGCCCGTAGGCGTTTGTATTTGTGTAAGGGCCTCTGCTTCCCCTAATTTCGTGCGAGCAAGGGGGAACCGGAGGAACCTTATGAACAAGCGTGACCTGATCGACGCGATCTCCGATCGACTCGGAGACAAGAAGACCGCGACCGAAGCGGTCAACGCTGTGCTTGACACCATTCAGGCCACCGTGGCGTCGGGCGACAAGGTCGCCATCACCGGCTTCGGCGTTTTCGAGAAGTCCGAGCGCGCGGCCCGTACGGCCCGCAACCCCGCCACCGGCGCCACCATCAACGTCCCCGCGAGCTTCGTCCCGAAGTTCCGCGCTGGCGCTGACTTCAAGGCTCTGGTCAACGGCGACAAGAAGTAACCCGCCACCACACGGCGACGGGTCCGTCCGCCCGGGTTCCCTTCGAGGGGCCCGGGCGGAACGCGTTCCCGGGGGTCCTGAGGCCTCGTGGGACTCCTGGGGCTAGGAGCCCGGGGGGAGGCGTGGAAGGGCCTCAGGAGGGCTCAGGGCGCGTTCTGCGGGCACAGGCCGTCGCCCACGAGCTCCCACAGCCCGCGCGTCCTGGGGCCCACGCCCAGCGCCACCGCGGCGCGCAGGTCCTCGAACGTGTCCACGTCGCGCCGCACCGACGCCACGTCCGGCACCACCAGTTCCCTGGCGCCCCCGGACAGGTGGCGGGCCCGCGAGGGGCCCTCGAAGGCCGGGGTGAACGGGTGCCCGGGCGCGGCGGCGAACAGCGTCGTGCCCACGCCGGGAGCGTCCGGAAGGAAGGAGCGCCCGTGCCCGGCCGCCGCCGCCAGGACCCGCTCCAGCTCCTCGGGACGCAGCGCGGGCAGGTCGGCGGACAGGGCACACACCCCGAGCGCGTGCAGGCGCCGCCGCGCGACGGCCGCCCCGTGCTCCAGCGCCGGGTTCAGCCCCGTGCCGGGTTCGCCGCCCACCACCACCGCGCCCAGCCGGGCCAGCTCGGCGCCCGCACGAGCGTCCTCGGTCACTGCGAACACCGCCGCCACCGCGGGGCAGGCCCGCGCCGCGGCCACCGTGTCGCAGGCGATGGCCAGCGCCAGGTCCTCGCGGCGGCCCCCCGCGGCCGGGGCCAGTCGCGACTTGGCGCGGCCGAGGTGCTTCACTGGGACGACCAGGGACCAGCGCGCCCCGGGGCGCGGCGCCCCGCTCCGTTCTCCACAGCCGGTCACGGTCCCCCCGGAACGTCGGTACGGCACGACAGTGACGAGGGTAGGCGTTCGGGGAGGAACCGTCGGCGCCGCCGCCCGGCGGAGTCGTACGGAAAAACCCGGACCGGGCCAGGCGTTGGGGGGAGGGCCTGTCGGCGCCGCCCGCCGGGGACGCGCGAGAGCCCCGCCCCGGGCCCGCCGTCCACCGCGGCCGCGCCGCACCAGGCGTGTCCCGGGCCCGAAGGTCAGCGGACGGCGCCCCGCCAGGCAGCGGGGCGTCCCCCGCCGACCACGCCCTACACTGAATCGGTTGTGCTGTGCGGCCTCGACGGGCCTGGAGCGATGGAGTGAGGAGTCCCGTGGCCAAGCAACGAGAATCCCGGTGGGTGAAGGCGGTCGTCTCCCGGATCGTCCGGTTCGTCCTGTGGTTCGTGACCAAGCCGGACTGGAAGGGCACCGAGCACGTCCCGGACAAGGGCGGCGCGATCATCGCCCTCAACCACCTGTCCCTGGCGGACCCGCTGACGGTCGCCCACTTCCTCTACATCGGCGCCCGGCGCTGGCCGACCTTCACCATGAAGGAGGGGATCATGCGCATTCCCGTGGTGAGCGCGGTGGCCAGGAGCACCGGCCAGATCCCCGTCAAGCGCGGCAGCACCGATGCCGTCAAGGCGCTCCACGAGGCCGAACTGGCGCTCACCCGCGACGGCGCCTCGGTGATCTTCTACCCCGAGGGCACCTGCACCCGGGACCCGGACCTGTGGCCGATGACGGCCAAGACCGGCGTGGCGCGCCTGGCCCTCACCACGGGCGTGCCCGTGGTCCCGGTGGCGCACTGGGGCGAACAGCACATCATGCCCTACGGCACCAAGAAGGTCAGGCTGTTCCCGCGCAAGCGCGTGGAGTTCCGGGCCGGACCGCCGGTGGACCTGTCCCGGTTCCGGGACCAGCCGCTGACCGGAACGGTCCTGCGGGAGGCCACCGAGGCGATCATGGCCGACATCACCGGCCTCCAGGCCCGGATCCGCGGCGAGGAGCCGCCCGCGGTCCCCTACGACCCCAGGAAGGCGCGGACCGCGGCCGCCGGGAGCGAGGCGCGGCCCTCCGTGGACGGCGGCACGGCCGCCGCGGCGGACAGCACGGCGCCGACCGAAGACGAGGCCGGGGCGAAGAGCGACAACGGCAAGGACAGCGCGGGGGCATGACGGAGCCGATGGGTAGCGACGACGTGAGGATCGCCGTTCTCGGCGCGGGCTCGTGGGGCACCGTGTTCGCGAACATCATCGCGGACGCGGCCGACCTGGCCGGGGAACGCCGTCCGGGCGGCTCCGCCGCCGAGGTGGTCCTGTGGGGGCGGCGGTCCTCGGTGGTCGACGCGATCAACGACACCTCCGAGAACCCCGACTACTTCCCCGGGATCGCCCTCAACCCGCGCCTGCGCGCCACCACCGACGCCCCCAAGGCGCTGGCGGAGGCCGACGTGGTGGTGCTGGCGGTGCCCTCGCAGACGCTGCGGGCCAACCTCGTGGACTGGCGTCCCCACCTGCGCGAGGACGCGGTGGTCGTCAGCCTCATGAAGGGTGTGGAACTGGGCACCCGCATGCGGGTGAGCCAGATCATCGCCGAGGTCCTGGAGTACCCCGAGGAGCGCATCGCGGTGGTGTCGGGCCCCAACCTGGCCCGCGAGATCGCCGAGCGCCAGCCCGCCACCGCCGTGGTCGCCTGCTCCCACGAGCCGACGGCCGTACGGCTCCAGAGCCTGTTCAGGTCGGCCTACTTCCGCCCCTACACCAGCACCGACCTGGTCGGGGTGGAGATCGGCGGTGCGATGAAGAACGTGATCGGACTGGCCGTCGGCGTGGCCGAGGGCATGGGCTTCGGGGACAACACCAAGGCGTCCCTCATCACCCGCGGCCTGGCCGAGACCACACGTCTGGCGGTGGCCCTGGGCGCGGACGAGCACACCCTGTCCGGCCTGGCCGGGATGGGTGACCTGGTCGCGACATGCTCGTCGCCGCTGTCGCGGAACCGGACCTTTGGTGAGAAACTGGGCGCTGGCAAGACCCTCGAACAGGTCGTCGCGGAGACCAGGCAGACGGCCGAGGGGGTCAAGTCCTCCGAATCCGTCCTGGAACTCGGATGGGCCCACGGGGTCGACCTGCCGATCACCGAGGCCGTCGTCAAGATGATGCACCACGACCTGAGCCCGGCCGAGGCGCTCGCCGCCTTCATGGCGCGCAGCGCCAAGCCCGAGCGCTACGGGGTCTGAGAGCGAGCACGATGTCACACACACCAGGGTCCGCGGCGGGCGCCGGGGCCGAGGGCGAGTACACGCGGGCGGTCTCCCTCCCGCAGGCGCCGGTTCCCGCCGAGCGCCCGATGCGCATGCCCGTCCACCGGGCCACCACCTACGCGTTCGACACCTCCCAGGAGTACGCGGACGTGCTGGCGGGCACCCGGCCGGGCTACTCCTACGCGCGCATCGACAGTCCCACCGTGGACGCGTTCGCCGACGCCGTCGCGGCACTGGAGGGCGCCGGGGTGCCGGGGCCGGTGCGCGGACAGGCCTTCTCCTCGGGCATGGGCGCGCTCAGCACGGTGTTCATGGCGCTGACCGAGGCCGGGTCGCACGTGGTGGCCTCGCGGTCCATCTACGGCAACACCCACTCGCTGCTGGACCGGCTGCTGCGCCGGTTCGGCGTGCGCACCGACTTCGTGGACATCACCGACCCGGACGCCGTGCGCGCCGCCGTGGGACCCGACACCCGGATGGTGTTCACCGAGACGCTGTCCAACCCCACCATGACCGTCTCCGACCTGCCCGAACTGGCGCGGATCTCCCACGAGGCCGGTGCCGCTCTGGTGGTGGACTCCACCTTCGCCTCCCCGGCCGTGTGCCGCCCGCTGGAGCACGGCGCCGACGTGGTCGTGCACTCGGCCACCAAGTACATCGGAGGCCACAGCGACACCACCGGTGGCGTGGCCGTGGCCTCGCCCGACCTGATCGGGCGCATCCGTTCCGCGCGCGTGGACCTGGGCCCCTGCCTGGCCCCCGACGAGGCCTACCTGCTGCACCGGGGGCTGGAGACGCTGCCGCTGCGTGTGCAGCGCCAGTGCGAGAGCGCGGCGGCCCTCGCCGCGGCACTGGAGGGGCACCCCCTGGTGGAGCGGGTCGACCACCCCTCGCTGGCCTCCCACCCCCAGTCGGCGCTCGCCGACAAGCTCTTCGACCGGGGTCGCCACGGCGCGGTCGTGACCGTGCACCCGCGCGGCGGACGCGAGGCCGGGATGGCCTTCGCCGACCGGCTGCGCGTGGCCACCATCGCCGCCTCGCTGGGCGGCACGCACACGCTGGCCGGACACGTCGCCTCCACGTCGCACCGCAGCATGAGCGAACGTGAACTGGCCGCGGCGGGCATCTCACCGGGAGCGGTGCGGTTCTCCGTCGGCCTGGAGGACCCCCGTGACCTCGTCGAGGACGCCCTGGCGGCCCTCGGCGGGGACAGCTGACACACCGCGGGGTCTCACCCGCTCCGGTTCCAACCAACGGCGAGATAGGGTCAGGCAGCATGTCGTCCGAACAGCGCAAGATTCGGGTGGCCGTCGTCTTCGGCGGGCGTAGCTCCGAACACGAGATCTCCTGCGTCACCGCGGGCAGCGTGCTGTCCGTCGTCGACCACGACCGCTACGAGATCGTGCCGGTCGGTATCACCCGTACGGGCAACTGGGTGCTGACCTCGGGCGACCCCGAGAGCCTGCGCATCGACGCGGGCACCAGCGCGCTGCCGTCGGTGTCCGAGGACGGCGTCGACCTGGCGCTGCCCTTCGACTCGGCGGGCCAGCTGATGGTCGTGGACCCGGTCAAGGGCCCCGAGCGCCTGGCCGGGGTGGACGTGGTGCTGCCGCTGCTGCACGGCCCCTTCGGCGAGGACGGCACCATCCAGGGGCTGTTCGAGATGATGGGCGTGCGCTACGCCGGGGCCGGGGTGTTCTCCAGCTCCGCCTCCATGGACAAGGTCTTCATGAAGGCCATGCTGCGCGGCAACGGCATCCCCACCAGCGACTTCGTGGCCATCACCGACCGCCAGTGGCGCACCGAGCGCAAGAGGGTGCTGGACGACGTGGCCGAGTTGGGCGCCACCGTGTTCGTCAAGCCCGCCCGCGCGGGCAGCAGCGTGGGCATCAGCAAGGTGGAGGACTCCTCCGACGCCGACGCGGTGGTCGCCGCGGTCGAGGCGGCCCGGGAGCACGACCCCAAGGTTCTGGTGGAGGCCCGGGTCGTGGGCCGCGAGCTGGAGTGCGGCGTGCTGGAGTCCGAGGACGGCGGCACGCCCGACGTGTCCGTCCCGGCCGAGGTGCACGTCGCCGACGGCTTCGACTTCTACGACTTCGAGGCCAAGTACCTGTCCACGAGCAGCCTGACCATCCCGGCCGAGATCCCCGAGGAGGCCACGGCGCGCCTGCGCGCGCTGGCCGCCGAGGTGTTCGAGGCGATGGGCTGCGAGGGCCTGGCCCGCGTGGACTTCTTCTACACCGAGGACGGCGGCATCCTCGTCAACGAGCTCAACACCATGCCCGGCTTCACCCCGGCGTCGGCCTTTCCGCAGATGTGGGCCGCCACCGGCGTGGACTACGCGGCCCTGGTGGAGCGGATGATCTCCACGGCGCTGCGCCGCGCCCCCGGGCTGCGGTAGAGCGCTTCCCGCCGACGGACGGCCGTGTGGCCGTCCGTCCCCGTGCTTTCTGGGGTTTCTCTCCGGAAACGCGTACGCTGGTGTGGTGATCTCGCTACGCTCAGGAGCATTCTGGATACCTCAGGGTGTCCCTTGTGACGTGTGCTGCTCAAGAGCGGGTGGAGGAGACGGAGATGGACCTCCCGACGCTGGCTGAAAGCCTCGAACTCCCGGATGGTTACCGCGCGGAGATCATCAACGGGAGCATCATCGTGTCGCCGACACCGACCTACCGGCACGCCAGGGCTGTCAGGAAGCTTGAAAGGGCTCTCTCTCACGTAGAGGAGGAGGGGTTCGACATGCTACAGACGGCGACGGTGGAAATCAGTGGGACCGGGGATCGCTACGTTCCCGACCTCCTGGTTATGCCGGCGGCTCTGGCCGAGGGTGAGGGGTGGGACGGTCCGGAGTGGATCCGGCCGGCAGAGGCGTTGGAGCTCGCGGTGGAGGTCGTCTCTCCGAGCAGCGCTCTCCACGATTGGCAGGCCAAGGCACGGGGGTATGCGAAGGCCGGGGTACCCCTCTACCTGGTCGTCGACCCCCGTAGGAGCGAGGTCGCGCTCTTCTCCGAGCCCAAGGGCGACGAGTACCAGGAGGTCGCTCGCGCCGTACGGGGTGGATCGGTGAGTCTTCCCAAACCCTTCGACGTCGAGATCGAGGCCTCCACACTGCTCACGTGAGTACGGGCGCGTCCGGCGGCCGAGTTGGGCGGCGGAAATATCCACAGGCGGGCGACCGGGCGGTTGCCCGCCTTCGGCGTTCCCGAGGACACTGGTACACGGGGGTGGGCCCACCCGTGTGGACGGGTCCACGGAGGTCCCTCCGCGAGCGTACGCTCACCGCGACCCAGCCACCAGCCCTTCCTGCCAGCCTGTGGACGACCCCGGCTCCGACTGGACCTTGGCCGCCGCCGCGCACGCGTACGGACTTCTGTGCGGCGAGGCGGCACCGGGTTCGGGACGGCGTACGCAGAACCGCCCCGCGCGCGGGCACGGGGCGGTCCAGGTCGGCGCTGGTGGCGCCGGGAAGGTCCGGCTCCGGTCAGCCCTGACCGTGTCCGCTGGGGGAAGGGCCGCCGGGGAAGGGCCCGCCAGGAGGCGTTCCGCCGGGAAGCGGTCCGCCCGGAGCGCCCGATCCCGGCAGGGGGCCCGCGGGGTCCGGCCGGTGCGGCGCGGTGGGGACCAGCTCGCGGGTGAGGATCACCGCGCCCGCGACGGCGGCGGGGAAGACCACGACGGCCAGGAACGGGATCGCCACCAGGAAGTACGTCGGCACCGCGTAGCCCAGCACCCGCGCCCGCCGGGTGCCCATGTACCGGCGCCGCTCACGGATGGTCATCAGCCTCCGGCGGTCGAACGCGCTCGCCAGCAGCTCGACCGCCAGCAGCCACCCGCCCAGCACGGCGGCCAGCACCGGGCCGACCACCTGTCCCACCACCGGGATGAAACCGATCGCGAACACGAACACCATCACCACGAGGGACATCGCCACGACGGCCAGCGACTGCCGGATGGCCCGCCACATAGAGGCCATCAGCGACTCGTCGAGCTCGCCGGGGTCGTTGCCCAGCTCCTTCTCGACCAGTTCGGTGACCTTGTCGTAGATCGGCCCACCCAGGGTCAGCGTGACCGTCGTGAACCCGACCACCATCAGCAGGAGCGATCCGGCCAGGACCGCCACGGACACGGCGCCGCGCAGCAGCCCCTGCCACAGGGGGTCCCAGCCGTCGGCGAAGGGCGTCGCCCAGTCGGCCAGGTCGGTCAGGTTCACCACCAGGAGTACGAACAACGCCAGGAACACCAGTGATGTGATCAGGGCGGGAAGGGCGCCGAGCAGGAACAGGCGCGGTTTGCGCAACAGCAGGGTGAAGCCGCGCAGGAGGGCGCCGACGCCACCGAGGAACTCACGAACGGGATTGGCCACGGGGGAACCCTAGAGGACCCCGGCACCGCTGTCAGATCCGGGGCCGAGGCTCTCAAGACGAGTCATGGACGAGGACGCCGTTCGCGAAGAGGTTGCGTGTGCCCGTGGTGATCGCGTAGCGGCTTGACGTGTGCCAAGCAGACTTCTTGTTCTGGGCATCACTCTCTATGCGTTCCACCAGTTGGGACACAAGCTGTCGCCTGAACTGCCTCTCGCCGGCCGGGGGAGCCAGCCGTCATGGCCGCGATAGCGTTCCGGGAGCTTTCGTTGCATCACGGGAGGGACGTAAGGAGCGACGAGCAGGAACAGTCGCTCTGCGGCGACACTGTTGAGACGGATTGTTAGATACCCCCGGCTGTCTCGCATGAGCGTCCCTGTGATGCCGAGTCTGCGCAGCCCGTTCAGGAGTACACGGCAGTCGTCCTCATCGAAACCACACGTGGAAAGCAACGCTCGATCCTCTTGGCCTTCTGTGTGGCAGAGCGACCCGTCATCCATGTACCAGAACGCCAAAGCGAGCGGATCGAGGTGTTCGGCGATCCAGGAAGGGATCCTTTTCTTCCCATGTGCTGTCATTTCCCCGAAACATTCCGCCACGCTCGGGTGGAAGGTCGAGCGCGCGGTGATGATGGCCGATCCGTAGCCGCTGGTCAACTCACGGATGCTGGTGCTGGCGAGGTCTCCAAGAGCTCGCAGAGTCCATCGAACGTATTCCTCGTCGGCCTGCCGATGGCCCCACACGACGGATGCGCTCCCGGACTTGGCCCTTTGGAGGTGTCCGTCGCCCAGGAGCTTCCCCAGCAACACGGAGCGCTGACATGGGGTCAGGTCGAGTTCGCTGCGGAGCAGTGTGATTCGCTGACTTGGTGAGTACTCTCCAACCGGTGTGTAGGTGTCTGGCCCTGGTGACCAGACGCGGTAGTCGGGGCTGGAGATGAGGCAGAAGAAGGAGCTTCCGCGTCCTGCGCGTAGTCGTCGTCCCGAAAGTTTTGTCCAGGAGGCTCCCGGGCCTTGGCGGCGCATTTGGAACACCCGAGTCGAAACGACACGTGTGCCGTGGTCGGTCCCAAGTACTTCGTCTCCGACTTGGACTTGGATGAGGCGCTTTCGTGTGCCGTCTGCCATGGATATTCGTGTTTCGCTGTGCAGGCCGCTGTACTTCTCGGCCATGACTCTCCTAGGGTTGTGGACTCCTTGAAGAGAAGTTAGCGAATCTGTGTTCGACGCGGGGTGGTTTCAAGAAATTCAGGAAGCGCTGACGTCGCGGTACCAGCCCTCCCGCCGGGACAGCTCCTCGTGCGTGCCCTGCTGGACCACCCGGCCGTCGCGCACCACGTAGATCCGGTCCACGCGGTCCAGGCCCGTCAGGTCGTGCGTGACCAGCAGGGTGGAGTACCCCTCGGTCGCGGCCAACAGGTCCTCCACCACCGCGTCGCGCGTGTCCGGGTCCAGGTGGGCGGTCGGCTCGTCCAGCACCAGCACCCGGGGCGCCGCCAGCAGGGCGCGGGCCAGCGCCAGCCGCTGCACCATCCCGCCGCTCAGGCCCAGGCCGTGCGTGCCCACCCGCGTGTCCAGCCCCCGGGGCGTCGCCGCCACGTCGTCGGCCAGCCGCGCGCGCCGCAGCGCCTCCCACAGCTCGTCGTCCTCCGCGCCGGGTCGGGCCAGCCGCAGGTTCTCCCGCAGCGTCGAGGCGAACACGTGCGGGTCCTGCGTGACCCCCGACACCACCCCGCGCACCTCGTCGGCCGGGTACGACGTGACGTCCTCCCCGCCGATCTCCACCAGGCCGCCGTCCGGGTCGCGGAACCGCAGCAGCACCGACGCCAGCGTGCTCTTGCCCGCGCCGCTGGGGCCGATCACCGCCACCGTCCACCCTGCGGGGATATCCAGGTCCATCCCGTCCAGCGCCCACGGTTCCTCGGGTCCGTAGCGCACCCGCAGGTCCCGCACCCGGACCGTCGCGTCCCCGTGCGGGTCCAGGCCCGTGCGCGTGGGCGCGGCGACCGCGGGCGGGGTGTCCAGGACTCCGAACAGCCTCGCGCCGCTCGCCCGGATCGCCCCCAGTCTGGCCGCCACGGCGGGCAGCGGCGCCACGATCTCGAACGCCGCCAGCGTCACCAGCACCAGCACCGCCAGCGACACCGCGTCCAGCATTGCGCCCTCCACGGCGGTCACGCCCAGGAACAGCACGCCCCACACGGTCAGCCCGGTGATCAGCGCGCTCGCCCCGGCGCCCAGCCCCAGGATCGCGGAGTCCCTGCGTGCCAGCCGGGTCAGCTCCTCGTCGGCCGCGTACACCCGCTCCACCTGCCGGTCCATGGCGCCGTAGGCGACCAGGTCGGGCGCCCCGTGCAGGGTGTCCACCAGGGTCGTCGACAGCTCCCCGCGCGCCCTGGCCTGACGCCTGCCCGGCTCCCGTCCCAGCGCGGCCGCGGCCAGCGGCACCGCCAGACCGGCCAGCAGCAGGCCCGCCGCCAGCAGCAGCCCTCCCGGCACGTACAGCGCGGTCAGGACCAGGACCGTGACGCCGCCCGTCACCACCGAGACCAGCGGCGGCGTCAGTCCGCGCACCAGTAGGTCCAGGGTGGCCTCGGTGTCGTTGACCAGCCGGGACACCAGGTCGCCGGACCGGAAGCGGCCGAACGGCTCGGTCCTGGCGAGCCTCTCGTACACCCGCACCCGGACCTCGGCCAGCGTGCGGAACGCGGCGTCGTGGGTGACCAGCCGCTCCAGGTAGCGGGCCACCCCGCGGCCCACGCCCAGCGCGCGGGTGGCGACCACGGCCACACCCAGCGCGGTGATGGGCGGGTGGTCGGCGGCGGTGGCCAGCATCCACGCGGCCACGCCCAGCAGGGCCACGGCCGCGCCGGTCGCGGCGGCGCCCAGCAGCACACCGAGCGCGAAGCGGCCCCCGCGCGGCCGGGCCAGGGCCGTCATCCGCAGCAGCGGGTCGCGGCGGCGTTCGCGCTCGGGCACGTGGAGCGTGTCGGGGGCGGCGGTGTCGGCGCTCATCGCGACGCACTCCCTTCCTGGGTCAGCAGCGGCAGTGACGCGGTCCGCAGGGTGTCTCCGAGGACGCCGTGCGCCCAGCCGGTGTCGTGGGCGACGATGACGGCGGTCCGGCCCTCCAGGAGCCGGGCGACGGCCGTGCGCACCGCCGCGGCGTTCTCCGGGTCCAGGTGGGCGGTGGGCTCGTCCAGCAGGACGAGCGGGGCGTCCCGGCACAGCGCCCGTGCCAGCGCGATCCGCTGCCGTTGTCCGGCCGACAGGCGGGTGCCGCGCTCGCCGAGCCGGGTGTCGTAGCCGTCGGGGAGGGCGCGGACGAACGCGTCGGCCTCGGCCAGCCGGGCCGCCTCACGAACCCGTTCCATGGAGGCGTCGGGTGCGCCCAGCCGGATGTTGTCGGCCACGGACACGTCGAACAGGTAGGGGTTCTGGGGGACCCAGGCGGTGCCGAGGCGCCAGTCGGCGGCGTTGACCCCGTCCAGGGGCTGCCACCCTCCGCCGGGCGCGCGCACGCTGACGCGCCCCCGCGTGGGTTCGACCAGCCGCAGCAGCAGCGACAGCAGGGTGGACTTGCCCGCCCCGCTGGGGCCGGTGAGCAGCAGGTGCTCCCCGGCCGCCACCTCCAGGTCCAACCCGGACAGTGCGGGCACGTCCCGTCCGGGGTAGAGCAGTTCCACGTCCTCGAAGCGGATGTCGCCTCCGGCGGCGGGCGCGGGTCGGCCGGTCGCGGCGGGAGGGGCGGGGGAGCCGCCGGATCCCGTCGCGGCGGCCGTCGCCCCGACGGCGTCCGTGGCCAGGGCGGCCCCTGTGACGTCGGAAACCTCCCCGGTCCCTTTCGCTCCCCGGGGTCCGTCGGCCGTGCCGTCCGCCGGGTCCGGTGCGCTGGCTCCGGTCCGCGCCGTTCCGCGTCCGCGTTCCAGCTCGGTGAACACCTGCTCGGCGGCGGACACACCCTCCATGCTCGCGTGGAACCGGGCGCCCACCTCCCGCAGCGGCAGGTAGGCCTCCGGCGCCAGGATCAGCACCAGCAGCGCCGTCTGGTAGTCCATGTGGCCGCCCAGCAGGCGCAGGCCCACCTCCACCGCGACCAGCGCCACCGCCAGGGTGGACAGGAGCTCCAGCGCGAACGCCGACAGGAAGGCGACCCGCAGCGTTCCCATCGTCGCCCGCCGGTGGTCCTCACCCACCCGGCGCAGGATCTCGGCCTGCGCCTTGGCCCGGCGGAACACGGCCAGGGTCGGCAGCCCCTCCACCACGTCCAGGAAGTGCCCGCCCAGGCGGCTCAGCAGCTTCCACTGCCGGTCGGTGCGCTGCTGGGTGTGCATTCCGATCAGTGCCATGAACACCGGGATCAGCGGCAGCGTCACCAGGATGACGATCCCCGAGATCCAGTCCGACCAGAACACCACCGCCAGCACGGCCAGGGGCACGATCGCGGCCAGGACCAGCTGGGGCAGGTAGCGGGCGAAGTAGTCGTCGAGCGCGTCCAGGCCCCGGGTGGCCAGGGTGACCAGCTCGCCCGCCTTGGGCGAGCCCTGCTCGCCGCCGGGCTCGGCCGTCCACACCCTGCCGGACCCGGTCACGTGCGCCACCAGTTGGCGGCGCAGCTGCGACTTGGTGCGCGCGGCGCTGTGCAGCGCGGAGGTCTCGGCCAGGTAGGACAGCAGGGCCCGGACCACGGCGACGGCCGCGACCGCGCCGACCACCCAGCCCAGGGTGTCCAGCCCCTCGCCCCTCCAGGCGCCGGTGACGGCGCGGGCCAGCAGCCAGGCCTGGACCAGGATCAGGCCGGTGATGAGCACTCCGCTGGCCACGGAGACGGCCAGGTGTGCGCGTACCGCGCTGGCGGTACGCACCAGGCGCGGGTCAAGGGGCTTCATAGGCGCGGGACCTCACGACGTCGTTCGGGCCGGGTGCACGGCTGACCCGGAGTGGCTGGGGCCTTCACGGTGGCACGGTGCCGCCCCGGCCGGCCGGAGCGGGCGCGACGGCCCCAGTATCCACCCGGTGCGTCTCGCTGACCGGCCGCCACCGCGGCCCTCTGTCCCGGGGCGGGGCGGGGCGGTCGGGAGCCTCCCGGGTGGGGGCGGTCGGGTGCCTCCCGGGCGGGGCGGGTGTACCCGCCGGGAGGCACCGCGGCACCGTCAGGCAGCGGGTTCGGGATTCCTGCCCCCGTGCTCGGCCTGGGTGACGGTAGCCCCGGTCACGGTCTCGCCGGTCACCCTCCTGCGGAACACCCAGTAGCTCCACCCCTGGTAGAGGAGCACGAGCGGCAGGAACACCACCGCCACCCACGACATCACGGTCAACGTGTACTCGGCGGAGGAGGCGCCCGCGACGGTCAGGCTGAACGCGGGGTCGGTGGTGGAGGGCAACACGTTCGGGAACAGCGCGGTGAACAGGGCGGCGAACGCGGCGAGGATGGTCACCGCGGTGAAGGCGAACGACCACCCCTCGCGGCGCCGCCAGGCAGCCGCGACCCCGCCCGCCAGCGCCGCGGCGGAGAGGGCGACCAGCGGCAGGGTCCGCGTCCCGTCGCCGTGGGCGAGCTGGGTCCACGCCAGGAAGAGCGAGCCCAGCGGGACCGCGGCGCACGCGGACCACAGGGCGGCCCGGCGCGCGCGGATCCGCACCGGCCCGTCGGTCTTGAGGGTCAGGAAGATCGCCCCGTGCAGGGTGAACAGTGACAGCGTCGTCAGCCCGCCGAGCAGGGCGTAGGGGTTGAGCAGGTCCGCCACCGAGGAGGTGACCACCTGGTCGGAGCCCATGGCCACGCCCCGGACGACGTTGGCGAAGATCACGCCCCACAGGAAGGCGGGCGCGGTGCTGCCCGCGAAGATCGCCCGGTCCCACCAGGCGCGCCACACGGAGCTGTCGCGCTTGCCCCGGTACTCGAACGCCACACCGCGCAGGATCAGCGCGACGAGGATGAGGAACACCGGTGCGTAGAACCCGCTGAGCAGGGAGGCGTACCAGGCGGGGAAGGCGGCGAAGGTCGCGCCGACCGCGGTGATCAGCCACACCTCGTTGGCGTCCCAGACCGGCCCGATCGCGTTGATGGCGACCCGGCGGTCGACGGAGTCGCGCCTGCCCATGAAGGGCATGAGCGTGCCCACCCCGAAGTCGAACCCCTCCAGGACGAAGTACCCGATCCACAGGACCGAGATGGCGATGAACCAGATGACGGCCAGTTCCATGGTCCTTGGCTCCTAGTAGCTGAAGTGCGGGATCTTGGACTCGTCCTCGTCGTCCTCCAGGTCGGGGACGAGGTGGGAGGGTCCGGCCTTGATGTACTTCAGGAGCAGGCCGACCTCGATGACGAAGAGCCCCCCGTACACCGCGGTGAACCCGGCCAGGGTCGCCGCGACGGCCCCCAGGCTCACCCCGGGGGAGACACTGGCCGCGGTGAGCAGTTCGCCGTGCACGGTCCAGGGCTGGCGGCCCATCTCGGTGAGCACCCAGCCGAAGATGTTGGCGGCCAGAGCCGCGGGCAGCGCGAGCATGGCCGCGTAGTAGAACCACTTGCTGGTCGGGGTGCGCTCCCTGCCCCAGGTGAGGAGGAGGCCGAGCGCGGCCACCGCCACCCCGAACATGCCCAGACCCATCATCAGGCGGAAGGACCAGTACACGACGAACACGTTGGGGGTGTAGTCGCCGGGGCCGTAGTACTCGTCGTAGGCCTCCTCCAGGTTGTTCATCCCGTGCACCTCGCCGTCGAACTGACCGGTGGCGAGGAAGCTGAGCACGTTGGGGATGGTGATGTCGATGGGGTTGTAGCGCTCCTCGGTGTCGCCGACGGCTAGGGCGGAGAAGGCCGCGCCCTCCTCGGTCTCCCACAGGGCCTCGGCGGCGGCGAGCTTCATCGGCTCGTACTCGGCGGCGAGCTTGGCCTGGTGGTCGCCGGAGAAGACCACCAGGGCCCCGGCTACCAGGGTGAAGACCAGGCCGACCTTGAGCGTGCCGCGGAACAGGGCGAAGTCCTTCCGGGGCGGGACCACCCCGGGGGTGCCGGTGTCGTTGTGGTGGCTGTTGCGCCAGAGCTTGTAGGCGCTGACCGCCACGACGAACAGCCCGGCGGTGATGAACGCGGCCGAGACGGTGTGCAGGTAGGTGGACCAGGCCTGGTCGTTGCTGAGCACCGCCCAGATGTCGGTGAGCTCGGCGCGTCCGTTCTCCTCGTTGACCGTGTAGCCGACGGGGTGCCGCATCCAGGCGTTGGCGGCGAGGATGAAGTACGCCGAGAGGTTGGTGCCGATGGCGACCGCCCAGATGCAGGCCAGGTGGACGCCCCGGGACAGCCGGTGCCAGCCGAAGATCCACAGCCCGATGAAGGTGGACTCCAGGAAGAAGGCGAGCAGGGCCTCCATGGCCAGCGGGGCGCCGAAGACGTCGCCGACGAAGCGGGAGTACTCGCTCCAGTTCATACCGAACTGGAACTCCTGCACGATCCCGGTGACCACGCCCATGGCGAAGTTGATGAGGAAGAGTTTGCCGAAGAACTGGGTGGCCTGTAGGTACTCGTGTCTGCCGGTGCGGTACCAGAGGGTCTGGAGCACGGCCACGATGAACGACAGCCCGATGGTCAGGGGCACGAACAGGAAGTGGTAGATCGTGGTGACACCGAACTGCCACCTCGCGAGTTCAAGGGCTTCCATACCCGCCTCTCCAAGTACCGACCGCCGGTAGTACTACAGATCGTAGTTCTACAGTCTGTCGTAGTTCCAGCGGGTCCCGCGGAAAACGGTGTTCCGTGCGTCTCCCCGGTGGGTGCGCGGGCTCTCCGGGATGCGCCGGCGGAGGCCGCAGGCGGGCCTCCACCGCCTCCACCTGCGGGGAAGCCGCCTGGACGGGGCGGCCGCGGCCACGCGGGGAGTCGCCGTGTGCGTTCGGACACACGCTTCGGGACGCGGACGGCCGCGGGTACGGACGCTTCCGGGCGTACGAGGCTCCGAGCGC
>NZ_CBDRFA010000038.1:0-72507 GCF_965343085.1 Nocardiopsis synnemataformans
GGCCTCGGTGGCCATGAGGCGCGCGAAGGCTGCCCACTCACCAGCACCGACAGGCAGGAAGCCCAGTTCAGGGTGCTTGGAATCGCGGATGGCTGCGCCGGTGGGCAGTTCGGCGACCTCAACGCAGTTTTCCCCGCTGGTGGAATAGGAGGACTTGCGGAAGGCGGGGGCCACCTGGGCGACCTCGACACAATTTTCCTGCGCCGTGGAGTAGGAGGACTTGTGGAACTCCAGCAACATGTTCAAGCTCGCTTGTCGTGTTCGGCGGCGATGGAACCGATGAGGTCCAGCGATCCCTGGGGGTCCAGCGCCAGGTTCTGGACGGCGTCGAAGATCAACGCGTGCTGATCGAAGTAGTCTGCGTCCTCAACGTACAGCGCCTCCACCACGGTGGGGATGGAGACTATGCCCGGTTCGGGCCTGGGGAAGTCGAACAGCGTAAAGGCACCGTCAACGGCGGGATGCGCCCCTGCCTCATCGGGGAGTACGAGCACGGACACCTTGTAGTGAGCGGCCATACCGATGAGGAAGCGCAGTTGCTCGGCCATGACGACGTGTGATCCCACAACCTTGCGCAGGGCCGGTTCGTCAATGACGGCGGTCAATCGAGGACCGCTCGGTGCGTCGAGGACGGCACGCCGCGCCATCCGAGATTCCACCTTGCGGTCGATCTGCTCCAGTGGAATGACCTGACCAGCCTTGAAAACCGCTGCCGCGTAGTTCGGAGTCTGCAACAAGCCGGGAACCACGACGGCCTCGTACGTCCGGATTCGGGCGGCTTCGGCCTCCAGGTCAGGCAGGGATCCCGGAAAAAGGTCAGCGTATTCATGCCAATCGCTGCGCCCGCGAGCTTCCTCGGTCAGACTGAGCAGGTGAGCGCGATCGTCCCCCTCCACCCCGTAGAGATCGAGCAGCGCCTCGACCTCGTCACGCCTGGGGAACTTCCACTCGTTGCGCTCAGCTCTGGTCAGCTTGGTCGCCGAGGACCAGCCCAGCCGCTTGGTCACCTCGGCCGCGGACATCCCGCTCGCGGCTCTGAGCCGCTTGAGCGCAGCGGACAACCGTCGCCGTCGAACTCCGGGCGAGTGCCCACCAGTCACGGAAACCCCTTCCAGGCAGAGTGTTCGTGCCTTGCTGATCGTAGCGGCGCACACCGCCGCAAATTTTTCGACTCGAACACAATAACTCCTTACGATTGTGCCTGAACACATAGATACTGGAGTCGGTAGCGCACCCCTGCCGGGTGCCGCCTCCTCTACGTAGGGAGAAGACTCCATGGCGTCATCAACGGTGTTCAGCAGTGAGCTGTACACGGAGGTCGTGCAGGTGATCCGGGGCGGTGAGCCCGACGAGGACGGCATGCCGCTGGCCGGTCGCGTCTCGCCCTTCACCCCGACCTACAACGAGCGTTCCTGTGCCTGCACCTGCGCTCCGCTGCCGTACGGCTTCTGGGAGGCTATCGACCGACTCGACCCCTACGCCCACGACAGCGGGATCTGGCTTCGGGTCCTGGGAGAGGAAGACGCCGAGAACAGCCCGCCGCTGCCGGAGGGGGCCACGCTCATCGAGACGAGGCGGGTGAGCTACAGCCTCACATGAGACCCGGCGCCCCTGTGAGTCGGCGGCACCACCGCGCACGGTGGTGCCGCCCGTTCGCACGGTCGCACACGGTCGGTCGGAACTGCCGCGACCGCGATCGCCCCTGGCGGACCTGACTCCGGACCGGAATCAGGGATGAGGGGACCGCCGTAGTTTGGCCAACTCCTCCTCGTCGAAGTCCCCGGCGAAGCTCGGGACGGTCGAGGCGGCCCCGACCTCGGGCGAGGCCAGTTCGGGGTCGTCGTTCTGGAGGGCGAACGCCGGGGCCCAGCGGGCCGCGTGGTCCAGGGCGTCCACCACGGAGTGGAAGTACAGGTGCTGTCCGAAACCGCCGTGGGCGATGTGCATGAAGAAGGTCGTGCCGTCGACGCCGCTGAACAGCTGGGCGTAGGAGGACGAGCAGGGACCGCCGTACTCGGCGAACGGACGCTGGTTGAACCCGGCGCGGGCGACGCAGTCCGTCCAGTCCTCCTCGACGGTCTGGGTGTCGCACGCTTCGTCGACGGGGTCGGGTCCCGGCGCCCACGCGCCGTCCCGGTAGTGCAGTGCGGTGGTGGTCATGGGGGCCATGCTCGCAGGTGGACCCGGGTCGCGGGCGGAGTTGGCGGTATTGGCCGGACCCGGACGACCGCCTAAGTCCGAGGAGGGCCCGGTGTACTTCGTCCCGCCCCGCCGGACCGAGGCCCACGCCTTCTACACCCGGCGCGGCTACACCGCCTCGGGGGTGCGGCTCTCGAAGACCCTGTAGCGCCGATCGACCGGTTGTGGCAGGGGCTCCGACTGGCAGCGCCGGACCCGACACCGTGAGAACGGAGCGGTGCCATCGCACGGTTGCGCTGCGTGTTCGCGGTCACGCGAAACCCGGTGACGGCGGGGGAGCGGTCGGCCACAATGGCCCGATGGTCGACCGACACTTCTCCAACCCGGACATGGCCGCGCTCTACGACTACTTCAACTTCTGGCGGTGCTCATCCCAGGACGACTTCTACCTCGACCTGGTCATGGACGCCCGCTCCGTCCTGGACGTGGGCTGCGGAACGGGCAAGCTCCATCGGGTGGCGCGCGAGCGCGGCCACACCGGGCGCCTGGTCGGCCTCGACCCGGCCGACGCGATGCTGGAGGTCGGGCGGCGCGACCGCGACGACGTCGAGTGGACCCTCGGAGACCTGGTCCACGGCCCCTACGACGGAGAGGCTGGCGGTCCCTACGAGGACGAGTTCGACCTGGTCGTCATGACCGGCCACGCCTTCCAGGTGTTCCTCACCGACGACGAGGTGCGGGAGTTCCTGGCCGCCGTGCGCCGCGCCCTGACCGATGACGGCCGGTTCGTGTTCGAGACCCGCAACCCGGCCGTGCGGGGCTGGGAGGCGTGGAACCCCGAACGGGTGCGCACCGTGGACGGCCCCGGAGGGCGTAGGGCCACCTGTGTCCACCGGCTGGAGAGCGTGGAGGGCGATCTCCTCCGACTACCGCGTCGAGGGCTGGGACAGGCCTGGGAGCAGTCGCAGCACGCTGCGCTTCCTGGACGCCGACGCCCTGAACGGCTTCCTGGCCGAGGCCGGGCTGGAGGTGAGCGCGCAGTACGGCTACTGGGACCGCAGCCCGCTCACCGACGCGAGCGCGGAGATCATCACCTTCGCCCGTCCTCGGTGATCAGCGTCCGTCCCGGAGACTTCTGCCGCGAATCCCTGCCATCTGCATCACTTTCTGCCGCATAATGTGAGTCATGGAAACCAAGAAGAGGAAGTCCGTGCCGGTGCGGGCGAACGCCGCCTGCCTGGCGGAGCGGATCCAACACCCCGAGACCCCCGAGCGCCGTGCCGTCTCCGGTCTCGTGGGCGGGCTGCCCGAAGGCGAGCTGTCGGAGAGCACGGCCCTGGCGGCCCTGCTGGAGGCCGGTCGGACCGCTGTGGCACAAGAGGTCCTGGCCCAGGAGTACGCGGCCATGGCCCAGGAGGACACCAGAGAGGACAGGGAGGCCAGAGCGGCCATGCGCGGTCGTGTCAGCCGCCGCCAGCAGGCCGACTGATGGCGCCGCTGGTTCCGGTGCGAGGCCGGGTCTACGCCGCCGACATCGGCTTCGGGCGCAAACCCTGGGTGGTCGTGTCCAACAACCACCGCAACCGGGCGCTGGGGGACTGCCTGGCAGTACGGCTGACCACGACACCGCGCACTCCCACCACCACGATCGTGGCGTTGGGACCCGCCGATCGCCCCTTCGTCGGACGGGTCATGTGCGACGACGTCACCCTGCTGGACGGCGAGGATCTCATCGAGGACCAGGGAGCGCTCAGCTTCGCGACCATGACCTGCGTGGCGAACGGGCTCCGGGCGGCGCTGGGCCTGTGAGGCCGCCAGTGCGCCCACAGCCACCGGCCGAGCGGCTCCCTGGCGGGGGAATCGGCCTGGTCCTGTACTTCATCGGGGCCGTCGTCACGGTGGTCCGGGCGCGCTCCTACGCGCACATCCCGTTCCCGCTGGTGTACGCGGCACCGGTGGCCGCCTCCCTGGTGGTTCTCTGACCCCAACCGCGCCGGTCGTTCCGTCCGCCCACCGGGGACGGGCGGCCGGCGCGCTCACCCGCGCGGGCCGAGGCTGGCCTGGAGCCCGTCCAGCAGCGCGTTGAGCCCGAACAGGAAGGTCTCCCACGCCTCCTGTTCCAGGTAGGGCTCGCTCTGGTCCTCGTTGTCGAAGGCGCCCTGGCCCGACAGCAGGGTCAGTACGGGGAAGCGCTCGCCGAAGTCCGGGGCGACCCGGTCCAGCTGCGCCGAGCGCTCGTACCACCACGCGTCCTCGGCCACGCCCGTGACCTCCGGGGCGCGGCGCGACTCCGAGGCGATCTGCACGGGCCCGCGCACGAGGGTGAACAGGTTGCCGTAGGCGCTGCGGATCTGCGTGGGGCCCAGCCCGGCGCGGTGCAGCACCGCGGCCAGCGACTCGAACAGCCGGTACTCGTTGGGGCCCAGCACCGGGCGGGCTTGGGAGACCTCCAGGGTCCAGGGGTGGCTCAGGTAGAAGTCCCACAGCCGGGTGGCCCAGGATGTCGTAGCCGTGCGCCAGTCTGGTTCGGCGTCGGCCTCGGCGGCGTCGGCCAGTTCCGCGAAGACGTGGTCGTACATCAGCTCCACGAGTTCGTTCTTACTGGCCACGTACGTGTACAGCGACATGGCGGTGCGCCCCAGGCGCTGGCCCACCGCGCGCATGGACAGCGCCTGCATCCCCTCGGCGTCGGCGAGGGCGATGGCGGTCTCCACCACCAGGTCCACGCTGAGTTCGGGCTTGGGGCCGGGGGCGGTCCGGGCGCTGTCCCCGCCGCGGGACCGCCACAGCAGCTCCATGGTGCGACGGGCGTCACCCTGCCCGGCGTAGACCACCACTTGCATCTCCTTACGCTATAAACTAACGTTCTCCAGCCATCAGCTTACGCCATAAGGACTCCTGAGGAGCAGTGTGTCTTCCCACCCCACCACAGCGGACACCCACGACACCATCCAGGTCCGAGGAGCCCGGGAGAACAACCTCGCCGACGTCTCGGTGGACATCCCCAAACGGAGGCTGAGCGTCTTCACCGGCCTGTCCGGCTCGGGCAAGTCCTCCCTGGTCTTCGGGACGATCGCCGCCGAGTCCCAGCGCCTGATCAACGAGACCTACACGACCTTCGTCCAGTCGTTCATGCCCAGCCTGGGGCGGCCCGACGTGGACAGCCTGCGCAACCTCAGCGCGGCGATCATCGTCGACCAGGAGCGGATGGGCGCCAACTCCCGCTCCACCGTCGGCACCGCCACCGACGCCGCCGCCATGCTGCGGATCGTCTTCAGCCGGGTCGGCACCCCGCGCCTGGAGCCCTCCAGCGCCTTCAGCTTCAACAACTCCGAGGGCATGTGCGGCGAGTGCGAGGGCCTGGGGCGCACCAACCAGATCGACGTGGACGAGCTGGTCGACCGCGACCTGTCGCTCAACGAGGGCGCGATCACCGTCCCCGGCTACGGGGTGGGCAGCTGGTACTGGCAGGTGTTCGTCAACTCGGGCCTGCTGGACGCCGACAAGAAGGTGGCCGACTACACCGACCAGGAGCGGCACACCCTGCTGCACCTGCCCGTCACCAAGGTCAAGGTGGGCACCAACTCCTTCTCCTACGAGGGGCTGGTCCCCAAGATCAGGCGCACCTACCTGGCCAAGGACCGCGAGAAGATGCAGACGGCCGTGCGCGCCTTCGCCGACCGCGCGGTGACCTTCTCCACCTGCCCCGAGTGCGAGGGCGCCCGCCTCAACGCCCGGGCCCGGTCGGTCAAGGTCGCCGGGCGCACCATCACCGAGTGCTCGGCCATGCAGGTGGACGAGCTGGCCGGGTTCGTGCGCTCCCTGGACGAGCCCTCGGTCAAGCCCCTGCTGGACAACCTCGGCCACACCCTGGAGTCCCTGGTGCAGGTGGGCCTGGGCTACCTGAGCCTGGACCGGGAGTCGGGCACGCTCTCGGGCGGGGAGGCGCAGCGGGTCAAGATGGTGCGCCACCTGGGCTCCAGCCTCAGCGACGTGACCTACGTCTTCGACGAGCCGACCGTGGGCCTGCACCCGCACGACATCGAGCGGATGAACAACCTGCTGCTGAGCCTGCGCGACAAGGGCAACACGGTGCTGGTGGTCGAGCACAAGCCCGAGACGATCGCCATCGCCGACCACGTCGTGGACCTGGGGCCCGGCGCCGGGCCCTCGGGCGGGCGCGTCACCTACACCGGGGACGTGGCCGGACTGCGGGCCTCGGGCACGCTCACCGGCGACCACCTGGACCATCGGGCCACCCTGCGCGAGCGGGTGCGCGCGCCCCGGGGACACATCTCCATCACCGGCGCGAACTCGCACAACCTGAAGAACGTCAGCGTGGACATCCCGACCGGGGTGCTCACGGTGGTCACCGGTGTGGCGGGCTCGGGCAAGAGCTCGCTCATCCACGGCGCCCTGCCCGGACGCGAGGGCGTGGTGGTGGTCGACCAGTCGGCGATCAAGGGGTCGCGGCGCTCCAACCCGGCCACCTACACCGGGCTGCTGGACCCGATCCGCACCGCCTTCGCCCGCGCCAACGACGTCAAGGCGTCGCTGTTCAGCGCCAACTCCGAGGGCGCCTGCCCCGAGTGCAAGGGCGCCGGGGTCATCTACACCGACCTGGCGATGATGGCCGGGGTCTCCTCGCCCTGCGAGCACTGCGAGGGCAAGCGGTTCCGGGCCGAGGTGCTCACGCACAAGCTGCGCGGCAAGGACATCAGCGAGGTGCTGGCGATGTCGGTGGTGGAGGCGCGGGAGTTCTTCCCCGGCGGCAACGCCCGCACCATCCTGGACCGGCTGCACGACGTGGGCCTGGGCTACCTGGGTCTGGGCCAGCCGCTGACCACCCTGTCGGGCGGTGAGCGCCAGCGCCTGAAGCTGGCGATCAACATGGCCCGCGACGGGGCGGTGTACGTGATGGACGAGCCGACCACCGGCCTGCACCTGGCCGACGTGGACCGGCTGCTGGCGCTGCTGGACCGGCTGGTGGACGACGGCAACACGGTGGTGGTGATCGAGCACCACCAGGCGGTGATGGCGCACGCCGACCACGTCATCGACCTGGGGCCGGGCGCCGGGCACGACGGCGGCCGGGTCGTGTTCGAGGGCAGCCCCGCCCAGCTGGTGGCGGAGGGCGACACCCTCACCGCCCGCCACCTGCGGGCCTACCTGGGGCACTGACCGCCCACGCTGACAAGCGCCCGTCCCGGCCAGGCCCGTGCCTGGACGGGCGGGCCCGAGCCCTACGCTGGGCCGGTGAGCGAACCGATCATCGTGGCCCGTGGCGTGGACGTGGAGCTGGGCGGCGTCCCGGTCCTGCGCGGAGTCGACCTCACGGTCGCGCCCGGGGAGGTGGTCGCGGTGCTCGGCGCCAACGGCGTCGGCAAGACCACCCTGCTGCGCTGCCTCGCGGGGCTCCAGCGGACCTCGGGTGACGTCAGCGTGCTGGGCCGTCCTCCCGTGGACGAACCGGGGTTCTGGCGCGAGGTCGCCCTGGTCGGGGACGAGCCCACCTGGTACCCGGGGCTGACCGTGCGGGAGCACCTGGAGCTGATGCGCGCCGTGCACGGCCCCGGACGGCTGGAGGTGGCGGCGGCCGTGGAGCTGTTCGAGCTGTCCGGCTGCGCCGACCGGGCCCCGTCCTCGCTGTCGACCGGGCAGCGCCAGCGGCTGTCCCTGGCCATGGCGCTGCTGCGGCCGAGCCGGTTGCTGCTGCTGGACGAACCCGAACGCGGGCTCGACGCCGCCTTCCGGGGACGGCTCGCGGGGCTGCTCGCCGAGTACGCAGCGGACGGCGGCACCGTGGTGATGGTGACGCACGACCCGCGGTTCGCCGAGGACGCCCGCCACGTCGCCCTGGAGGCCGCCGCGTGAACGGGGCGGCCCAGGTAGGAGCGACGCGGGTGGGGGCGGCACAGGTCCGGGCGTTCGTGCGGGCCCGGAACCGTCGACACCGCAGCTGGTCCGACCGCTACGTCATCCTGCTGGCCCTGGGACTGTTGGTGGTGACGGTGTCCCCGCTGATCGGCCGCGCCGTCTCGGCCGTGCCCAGCGAGGTCGACCCGGCGCGGGCGGGTGCGGGCCTGGCCCTGGTCGCGCTGCTGCTGGCGGCCTCCCTGACACTTGCGCGCGCGGTCGGGCCGGTGGCGGTGTCGGCGGCGGACGCGGCGTGGCTGGTGCTCTCGCCGCTGCCGCGCCGCGGCGTGCTGGCCCCCGCGCTGCTGGCCCTGGCCCTGGTGGGCGCCGCTGTCGGCGCGGTTCTCGGCCTGGCGCTGCTGAGCGCGCTCGGCGCACCCGACGCGCTGGCGCTCCGGCTGCTGGCGGCCGTGGTGCTGGGTGTGTCGTGGACGCTGGGCGGAACGGCGACGGCCGTGCTGGCGCAGGCGGCGCAGCCCTGGGACGACCGGCTGGTCGCGTTGCTCGTCGCCCTCGTGGTCGCGGCGGCCGCCGTGTCGGTGATGGGCGCGGGCCCGGGGCGGGGGGTGCTCGTGGGCGTCGCGTCGGCTCCCGTGTCGGCGTGGGTCGGGGCGGCGTCCGCGTCGGCCGCGGTGGCCGCCGCTCTGGCGTGGCGGGCCTGGACGGCCCTGGCGCGCATCCCGGCCCGCGCGGTCCTGGAGGCCTCGTCCCGGGCGGAACTCGCGGCGGGCGCGCTCCTGGTCATGGACCCGGGCTCGCTGACCTGGATCGCCGAGGACGCGCACTGGCGCTCACGCGTGCTGCGCTCGCGCGCCTGGCCGTCGCGGCTGCGCGGTGCGGCCGCGGTGGCCTGGCTGGACTGGCGGCGGTTGGCGCGACGGCCGGGACTCCTGGCACTGGTGGCTGCGACGACCGTCCTGCCCCTGCTGGCCGCGCGGGCGGGAACCGGAGCGGTGGGGGCGTTGGCCGTGCTCGCCGTGGGCGCGTTGGCGGTCGCCGCGACGGGCACCGCGGGGGCGCGCCGGGATGCCGGGGACGCGGCGCTGGCGCGGTTGCTGGGCACCGGTCCGCGCGCGCTCCTGGCGGCACGGGCGGTGCTGCCCGCCCTGCTCGGCGGCCTCTGGCTGACCCTCGCGCTGGCCGGGCTGGACCTCGCGGGCACCGGCGGCCTCCTCTGGCCGCTCGGGCCGCTGTGCGCTCCGGCGCTGGCGGCGGGGGCGCTGCGGCTGGCCCGGCGCCGCCCCGTCGAGCACACGATGCCCGTCATGGACACGCCCCTGGGCCCGGTGCCGCTGGGACCGGTGGTGTGGGCGCTGACCGGCGCCGACGTCGCCGTGCTCGGCTGCCTGCCCGCGCTTTTGGCGTTCGCCACCGGGGTGACCGGGCCGCTGCTCGCGGCGCAGGCGCTGTGGGGCGCGGCGGTGCTGGCGGCCTACTGCGCCGCCCCGAGGCGCGCGTAGGAACGTGGAGCCAGGGCACGGGCCGCTCAGTTCACGGCCGACCGCTCAGGGTTCGGGTTCCTCACTGTCCAGCTCGGCGGGGGCCGCCGCACCGGCCGACAGCAGTCCTCGCGCCAGCACACGGCAGCGCCTCGCCAGTTCCGGCGGGTCGAGCACCTCGAAGTCGTGTCCCAGCAGGAGCACGTGCATGAGCACGAAGTCGAGGTCGTGGGCGCCGCTGAGCACCTCGCAGCGCCCTCTGCCCCGCCCCCGCACGACCGCCGCCGACGCGGGGATCTGCGTGCGCACCGTCTCAGCTGACGCGTGCACGAGGAAGCGCGCCTGGCGCGGGTAGACCCGGCTGGCCACGCCCTCCTGCACGTACGCCGCCGCGTCGGGGGCCGCGCGCGGGTGAAAGCGCCAGGTCCGCGCGACCACACCGCTCATCCGGTCGACGCGGAAGCTGCGCCAGTCGTCGCGGTCGAGGTCGAAGGCGAGCAGGTACCAGCGCCGTTCGGAGGCGACCAGGCGGTGGGGCTCGACCCGCCGCCGTCGCACCCCGCTCCTGGACGGGTAGTCGAAACCGGCCTCGACCTCGTCGCGGCAGGCCCTGGCCAGCGTCATGAGCACCTCGGGGTCGACCGGCGTGCGGCCCGAGCCGAAGGACTCCACCGAGCCGGAGAGCGCGCGCACCTCGTCGCGCAACCGGGTGGGCAGCACCCGGTCGAGCTTGGTCAGCGCCCGCAGCGCGGCGTCACCCGCGCCGCCGTCCACTCCGTCCGCGCCACCCGCTCCGGCGAGCAGCGAGACCACGGTGGCGATCGCCTCCTCGTCGTCCAGGAGCAGCGGCGGCAGATCCTGGCCCGGGCCGAGCTGGTAGCCGCCGCCGACCCCCTGGCTGGCGTGCACCGGATAGCCGAGCGCGCGCAGCCGGTCGACGTCGCGCCGTACCGTGCGCGGCGTGACCCCGAGCCGGTCGGCGAGTTCGGGGCCGGTCCAGACCCGGCGCCGCTGCAACAGCCCGAGCAGCGTGAGCACCCGTTCCGTCGTACCGCGTTCGTCGCCGCCTGCCGTGTCCATGCGTTCCACCCTGCCAGAGATAGCGGACCGATCCTGTCCGCCAGGGGTGCCAGGGTGGCGCCATGAGCACAACAGAACCCGACTGGAACCAGACCCTGCGCGAGCAGTGGGAGTTCCACTGGAACCACCACATCCGGCCCCACTTCGAGGGCCTCACCGACGACGAGTACTTCTGGTCGCCGGTACCGGACTCCCGCTCCTGGAACGTGCGGCCGCGCGGCAGCTCGACGGCGCCCGTGCAGGGCGGTTCGGGGGACTTCACGATCGACTTCGCCTTCCCGGAGCCGGACCCCGCGCCCTTCACCACGATCGCCTGGCGGCTCGGCCACGTCATCGTCGGCGTGCTCGCCATGCGCAACGCGTCGCACTTCGGCGCACCGGCGGCCTCGTACGAGACGTGGGAGTACGCCGGAAGCGCGGCGGACGCGCTCGACCAGCTCGAAACCCAGGTCGACGTGTGGCTTGCCGGGGTGCGGGGCCTGGACGCGGCCGCGCTGCGGACCCCGGTCGGTGACAAGGAGCCCTACCCCGAGGCGCCCATGGCGGACCTGGTACTGCACATCCACCGGGAGCTGATCCATCATCTGTCCGAGGTCTGCCTGCTGCGCGACCTCTACCTGCACACGGCAGCCGCCGAGAACGGAGCGAACCGATGAGCCCCGACGTCCAGGTCACCTTCGACGCCCACGACCCTCGGGCGCTGTCGTCCTTCTGGCGCGACGTGCTGGGCTACGTCCACCCCGGACCGCCCGGGGCCGACCTGCCCGAGGGCGCCGACCCGCTGGCCGCGTGGGACGCCTTCCTGGCGCAGGTCGGCGTACCGGAGGACCAGCGCAACACGAGGTCGGCCATCGAGGATCCCGAGGGGAACGGCCCACGGCTGTTCTTCCAGCGGGTGCCGGAGGACAAGGTCGCCAAGAACCGCCTCCACCTCGACGTCCGCGCGGCTCCCGGGCTGCTGGGGGAGGAGCGGATGGCGGCGCTGGAGGCCGAGTGCGCACGGCTCCTCGCGCTGGGGGCGACGCGGGTGCGCCGCTACGAGCCCGAGCCGCCGATGGAGACCGGCTTCATCGTGATGGCCGACCCCGAGGGCAACGAGTTCTGCCTGGACTGATGCGGTCCGGCCGTGGTCGTGGTGCCCATGTCCCCCGGGACGCGGGCACCCTCGTTCGTCCCCGCGGTGCTATCCGCAGGCCACGCGGGAGGAGTCCCCGATCGCCCTCGGCGGCTCCTCCCCGTCCGAGGAGAGCATGTGTCCTCGACGACTTCCAGGGCCAGCTGTCACCAGCGGGTGACGTGCCAGGCGGTGCCGGCAGTGGTGCGCTCGTCGCCGTGCACGCTCCGGAGGAGGGAACAGGGACGGGCCCCGGTGCGGGTGGGCGCCGGAGCGGTGGTCGTGCGCGACCTGCCCGCCAACGTGGTGGCCGTCGGCAACCCGGCCCGCGTGGTGCGCCACATCTGATGTGCCCCGGCCTGGGGGCGGTCCCGGGCCGTCGCTGAGAGCCGCCGCGACCAGAGCGTCGCGGCACCGTACGAGCTGATCGGGAAGTCCGAACCGGTGTCCTGACCAGTGCAAACGAAAAACCGTCCCCCGGTGTGGCGCCACCGGGGGACGGGGTCTGTGGCGGCGGCGCGGTCCCTCTCGGGTGCGCCCGCCCGGGGTGCGGGGAAGGCTCCGGGCGGAGCCCTCCCCGCGGCTTTCCCAGAGCACCTTTCCTAGGGCACCGCCTGTCCGGCCGGGACCGCCGCGGAGTCGTCGGCGACGTCGTCCGCGGAGTCGTCGGTGGCGAACTGGGTCCGGTACAGCTCGGCGTAGCGGCCGCCCCGGGCCAGCAGTTCGGTGTGGGTACCGCGCTCCACGATCCGTCCGGCCTCCACGACCAGGATGGCGTCGGCGGCGCGGACGGTGGAGAGCCGGTGGGCGATGACCAGCGCGGTCCGTCCCTCCAGGGCCTCGGCCAGGGCGGCCTGCACCGCCGCCTCGGAGGTGGAGTCCAGGGCCGAGGTGGCCTCGTCGAGGATGACCACCTCGGGTCCGGCCACCAGCAGGCGGGCGATGGTCAGGCGCTGGCGCTCGCCTCCGGAGAAGCGGTACCCGCGCTCGCCGACCACCGTGTCCAGCCCGTCGGGCAGGGCGGCGACGAGCTGGTCCAGGCGGGCGCGGCGCAGCGCGTCCCACAGCTCCTCCTCCGTGGCCTCCGGCCGGGCCAGCGACAGGTTGGCGCGCACGGTCTCGTGGAACAGGTGCCCGTCCTGGGTGACCATGCCCAAGGTGGCGCGCACCGACGCGAAGGACAGGTCGCGCACGTCCGTCCCCGCCAGGCGCACGGCGCCGGAGTCCACGTCGTACAGGCGCGGGGTCAGCTGGGCGATGGTGGACTTGCCCGCGCCGGAGGAGCCCACCAGGGCGACCGTCTGCCCGGGTTCGATCCGGAAGGACACTCCGTGCAGGACCTCGCGCTGCTCGGCGGTGTCCAAGGCGGCGACCTCCTCCAGGGAGGCCAGCGACACCCTGTCCGCGGAGGGGTAGGCGAAGGAGACGTCGTCGAACTCCACCGACACCGGCCCGGCGGGGACCTCGCGGGCCTCCTCCCGCTCCTCCACCAGGGGCCGCAGGTCCAGGATCTCGAAGACCCGGCTGAAGCTGACCAGGGCGCTCATCACCTCCACCCGGGCGCTGGCCAGGGAGGTGAGCGGGGCGTACAGGCGGGTGAGGAGCATGCCCATGGACACCACGGTGCCCGCGTCCAGGCGGCCGGTCAGGGCGTAGAACCCGCCCAGGCCGTAGACCAGGGCCAGGGCGAGCGCGGAGACCAGGGTCAGGGCGGTGAAGAAGACCTCCTGGACCATCGCGGTGCGCACGCCGATGTCGCGGACCCGTCCGGCGCGGCGGGCGAACTCGGCCGACTCCTCCTCGGGGCGGCCGAAGAGCTTGACCAGGGTGGCGCCGGGCGCGGAGAAGCGCTCGGTCATCTGGGTGCCCATGGCGGCGTTGTGGACGGTGCGTTCGCGCTCGATCCTGGCCAGGCGCGCGCCCATGCGGCGGGCGGGCACCACGAACAGCGGCAGCAACACGAGCGCGAGCAGGGTGATCTGCCAGGACAGGACGAGCATGACGCCCAGGGCCAGGACCAGGGTGACCAGGTTGCTGAGCACTCCGGAGAGCACGTCGCTGAAGGCGCGCTGGGCGCCGATGACGTCGTTGTTGAGGCGGCTGACCAGGGCGCCGGTGCGGGTGCGGGTGAAGAAGGCGACCGGCATGCGCTGGACGTGGTCGTAGACGGTGGTGCGCAGGTCCAGGATGAGCCCCTCGCCGACCCGGGAGGAGAGCCAGCGCACCACCAGCCCCAGAGCGGCTTCGAGGACCGCGACGGCGGCGATGAGCCCGGCCAGGAACAGCACGGGTTCCAGCGGGCCGCCGTCGGTGATGGTGGTGACGACCCGTCCGGCCAGGAGCGGGGAGGCCACGGTCAGGACGGCGGTGACCACGCTCAGGGCCGCGAACCAGGCCAGCTGGCGCGTGTGTGGCCGGGCGAAGGAGGCGATCCGGCGCAGGACGGGCAGGGAGAAGGGACGCTGGTCCTCGCGGGCGTGCATCGCGTGGTACATCGAGTTCCACGACACTATTACATAGACCACGCTCTCCTGTCTATGATATCTGCATGGCAGACCACCCACATCTCACCGATCGTAGTCCGCGCGTCACCCTGTACGCCCGGGTATCCAGCGACCGCCGCAAGCACGGACGGCAGAGGTCCGTGGACACGCAGCTCGCCATCGGACGGAAGGTCGCCACAGACCACGTCTGGAACGTCGTGGGCCAGTACGCCGACAACGACCGCAGCGCGTCCGGGTACGCCTCCCGGGAGCGCGAAGACTGGCCCAAAGTCGAAGCGGACATCTCTGCTGGGCGCACCGACATCCTGTGGGCAGTCGAGATCAGCCGAGGCACCCGCGACCTGGAGGTGTGGGCCAAGCTCGCAAAGGCCTGCAAGGAAAAAGGCGTCCTCATCGCCCTCGAGGAAGACGTGTGGGACCCGCGCAAGCCCTCCCACATGAAACACCTCAACCAGCAGATGATCGACGCGGTCTTCGAATCCGACCGGACGCATGAGCGAGTCAACCGCGACACCACAGCGAACGCCGAACGCGGCGGCGTACACGGGCACTGGGGATACGGGTTCCGCCATCAGTACGACCCCGAAACCGGCGAGCTGCTGCACAGGGTCGTCTACGAGCCCGAAGCGAAGTACGTGCGGGAGATGGCACAGCGCTACCTGTCCGGATGGGGCCTCAAAACCATCGCAGTGGACCTCAACGAACGCCAAGTGCCAACCGCGACCGGCCGGGTGGCTGGCGCCCCAGTCCTGGACGAGGACGGCAACCCGGTGGTGGACGAGCGCACCGGCAGGCCTCAGCGCGAAGCGGGGTGGCGCTACCAAGTTGTCAAGCAGCTGCTGCTGCGGGCCTCGCTGATCGGGAAACGGTCCCACAGGGGCAAGATTGTTCTGGATCGGGGCGGCCACGATCCAATCTTCGACGGCACCGAGGTCGAGGGGGTGGTGCTGGACGAAGCGGCCTGGTGGCAGATGCGTAAGAAGCTTCTGGCCTCGGCTCCGTCGGCATCAGAGTCCGGGCTGAACAGCTTGTCTCGGGGAGCGCCCAAGGTAACGAAGCCGCGGGATGGCTCCGCGAAGAGGCTTCTGGGTGGGATCGGCCAGTGCGGAGTGTGCGGAGCATGGGTGTACCCCAACCCCAACAAGAAGTCGCCACATGGGTGGGCGTATCGGTGCGTGGGGCTGTACCAGGGGGCCAAGGCGGCGTGCGTTTCCCGCACAGGGGCGTTCTTGGACGAGGCAGTGGAGGCGCTGGTCGTAGCTCGGTTCTCCCGGCCTGATGCGTTGGATGCGTTTCGGGCCCACAGTAGGTCGTCGGATCAGGTGGCTGCGGCGAAAGCCCGCAAGGCCGCGTTGGACGCGGAGATGGATGAGCTGGTCGCAGATGTGGCTGCGGGGCGGGTGTCGCGTCGGCTCGCGGCTGCTGACGAGGCTCGGATAGAAGCCGAGTTGAGCAAGGCCGCGCAGGAGATGCGGCCGGAGATGATTGAGCCGCTGGCGGTGGAGCTAGCGGACCCGGACCCGTTGGTGGTGCTGCGCACGTGGCGGGATTGGGAAGTACAGCAGAAGCGTCGTGCTTTGCGGGTGCTGACGTCCAAGGTCGTGGTGCCGCGTGTGGGGCCGGGTCGGCGGAACATCCCGCCTCAGAAGTATGTGCACATCACGTGGGTGGGCGACGAGCCCTGACACAACAACGCCCCGGGGGGAAGACCGGGGCCTCGTGTTGAGCGGGGGATGTGTGGGGTGCCCTGTGGGATTGGAAGAGCAGGGCGTCACACCGTAGTAGGGGATGCAGGGGTTAGGCGTACCTGGCGCCGGGGATCCGGAGAGGGGCCGGGACGGTGTCAGGCGTGCACGGGGTGGTCAGGAGGTCGGGTGCGTGCCGGAGCAGGAAGCCGATGGGGTCGCGAAGGAAGAATCTCACCGATGCGGGGTCGGTGGGGAATCGGAATCCTCCGATCCACGTAGAGGCTTCCTCGTGGCGGAGCTTTGGGGCTATCTCCTGGACGACCTGTGGGGCGGCTGAGCCGGGGTGGATGCGTAGTGCGGTCCATTCGGTGTGGCGGATGAGGGCTGTGACGGCCACTGTGGGCCTGGGGACGTCTCCGATCTCTACGTAGGTGCATCGGGTGATGGGACTTGCGTATGCGTGTGCGTGCGCGGTCAAGGTAGAGCACTCCCCCTCTACCGGCCGGGTTTCCGGCGCTCCCTTGCGTCGGGTTACGGCCGGTCCTTGACTTTACTTTTGAGGTACGTGGTGCCACAAGTCCGGGTATTCCCTCTACTGGGTAAAATAACGGAGCGCGACTATCAAAGTCGCGCTCTGTAGTCACCTGTGGGCATGCGTGTGCGCTATCTGCGTACCCGCCGCCTCTCCATCGCCCTGGTGGTCGCGCGGTACTGATCGAGCAGGTCACGCAGGTCGTCGACTACCTCTGCTGGCTCCTCGTCGGCACCGAAGGTGTACTCGACACTCAGTGGTCCGTCGTCGAGGCGGTAGAGGCGTCCGCGTTCCGTCTGCCGCCACCGGAGTAGCTCGCTGTCCTGGAGCGGGGATTCCGGGGCTCGCACCTCGCCGTCCCATGTGGAAGCGGATGCCGTGAGGGGGTCGACATCCGCTTCCAGGTCGATGGGGTCGGTGCCGTCGAGGACACGGGTGACGCTTCCGGGCTTCCAGTTCATGAAGCGCTCGATGCCGGACGCGGTCTCGTCGGAGATGCGGATGCCCTTGCGGGCTTCCAGGAGCGTTGTCTGTGTGACGCCGACGGTGTCGGCTACGTCCCTCCAGCGGAGGCCACGATCGAGTCGCCTCCTGTCGATCAGCGCGTCTAGGCGCTGGGCAGTCTGGTTCATGCTGTGCAGTATTTCAGCTCAGTTCAGATCTGTACAGACGACAGCGGTCACTGTCTGAGATCAGAAGTAAACCGAACACGCGTCCGAGCGTCCACCAGGAACTATGCCTGGCTCGCTTGGAAAGATCTTCACCGTGCACGTGCATAGCCCTTGAGATCTGAACAGATCTGAACTAGCTTGGTCGCATGCCCCAACGCTTCAACGCCGAGAAGGCACGCAGACGCCGCTACGAGCTCGGGCTCACCCTCGCGGCACTTGCCGATCTGGCCGGGGTGTCCGTGAGCCACCTCAGTCAGATCGAAAACGAGCTCTACCAGCCCAGTCCCACAACTTTCGCTCCGATCGCAAGGGCGCTGGAGCTGGACGCGGAGGAGCTGTGGATCAGCTCCGAGGAAGGAGACGCGGCGTGAGCATCACCCAACGCCTCATCGAGGACCCCAAGATCGCCGAGCGCATCCGCGACCTGGTCGAGAAGACCGGCATCCCTCTGGAGCAGTACGTGGCGTGGCTGGAGTCCGACCCGCCCCCCGGGATCGACCGTGACACGTGGACGCACGCTCTGGCCGATGCGGCGAAGGCTCCGCCGATCTCTGCGGAAGCGCTGGAAGCGCTACGGCGGATGGTCGCGCCGACTCTCCACGCGAAGCGCGCTGACCGCGCTGCTTGACCCCATGAAAAGACCCCCACCAGGAGCTGACCCCGGTGAGGGCAATGGCACCCCAACTGAAAGGAAGTAGTGCCGTGATTCAGATTAGCGACACCCTGACCATCAGCGCGACACGGCTGATGGACCTCGCCCGGGAGGTCACTCTCCAGCTGGGCGAGTGGCAGTACCACAAGCACCTGGTCGTGTCGGTGAACAACTGGCAGCTCGGGCGTCCGTCGGTGTACTTCACCCTGACCCATGAGGCCGACCGGCAGACCCGCCTGGACTTCATCGACGCGTTCGCGACGGCCCTCGATGAGCGGGTGCGCACGCTTCCCCGGCAGGGCGGCGGGTGGCTGATGTCGGTGAGCTACCGAGATGTGTCGGGTGTGTCCGTGGGCGCGTCGGTGCAGGTTCTCGGTGCGGAGGTGGCGTTGTGACTACGGAGACCGCTGCTGCTGAGGCTCGCCGGATGGTGCGTTCGCACCGTGGCGAGGCCGCCGCTGAGGCCCGCTACCACGCGACGCTGCCTGTCGCCCATGACGTCCGTGTGTGGCGGATGGACGAGGACCACCTCGGCTACACGCACACCCAGTGCGGTCGCCACTTCGGGTTGTTCGTGGACCCGACGCAGACCGCCGAGCACGCCGTGGACCACGACAAGACCTGCGAGGTGCCCCGTGGCTGACAAGACGTTCGACCAGATGACCTTCGCCGACTTCCTCGCTGTCGCCCGCCGCCACCTCGACCAGATGGAGGCCTGCTACCGGTCCGGCCTGGAAGGTGACGGGCACGTGGAGGAGTTCTCGGAGCTGCACAAGGACGCCGGGTGGGCGCTCGCGCTCGCCGGGTCGCGTGGCACCGCTGACCTCCGCGACATCGAAACCGCGTCCGAGGGGTCCATGGTCCCGGAGGACGTTGACGGGCTGCCCGCTGAGCTGGTCGCGGTGCTCACCGATGGCACGGACCTGTGGGAGATCGCTGAGGCGGACGAGGACCCGGTGGGCGCTGCCCCGGACGCGTCCATGGAGGCGTTCTGTCAGCGGAAGATCGCCGCGGCGGACGACGGGCTCATGGGGATCTTCGGTGCGACGTCCGAGATCGCTGGCCCGCAGGAGGACCGCGAGGACGACACCGCTGACCGGCACGACGAGTGGGTCGAGGACTGGAACCGCGCTGTGCGTGGCGTCCTGCCCGACCGCGACGACATCCGCGACCAGCACCCGTTCCCCATCGACCTGAGCGACGCAGACGGCGAGGACTTCTGATGACCGAGACCACCACCCCCGGCGTCATTCACACCAAGCTCATCGAGCTCATGCAGACCGTCGGAGCCATCGGCAAGGACGACATCAACACGCACCACCGGTACAACTTCCGTGGCATCGACGCCGTCATGAAGCACGTCCACGCAGCTCAGGTCAAAGTCGGCGTCACCATCCTGCCGACTGTCCTGTCTCGCGAGGTGTCCTCCGCAGGGAAGATGACCGTTACCTCGCTCGAAGTCCGCTACCGCTTCACGGCGATCGAGGACGGCTCGTACACCGACATCGTCGTGTGGGGCGAGGCCGCTGACGCACAGGACAAGTCCACCAGCAAGGCCATGTCCATGGCGCTGAAGTACGGGCTCGTGCAGGCGCTCATGATCCCCACCGAGGACATTGACGACGGTGACAAGGACTCCCCTGTCGTGGACCGCTCCCAGCCTGCACCTCCCCGCGAGAGGCCCGCGACCCCGGAGGAGCGCGAGTTCGTCGCCCAGGTCGAAGGGCTGATCGACGCCGCCGCCACCACGGACGAGCTGAACCGGTTGTGGGCGCGGGTCAAGGAAGCCTCCGAACAGGGGCTCACGACCGCGAACGCGAACAGCCTCACCGCGCGGATGAAGCAGCGCGCCCGCCAGCTCACCGCTCCCGCCAACAGCGCCGCCTGAGGAGGAACGCCATGACGAACCATGCCCTTCGCGTCGCAGCCCTGCGGGTGCTGTCCGACGCCATCACCACCGAAGCGCGCAACGTCCGCGCCGAAGCCGAAGCCGAGTTCGCGCGGCTGCGCAACGACGCCGGGGTCAAGTCGCTGACGGTGACCCTGCCCGACGGAACCGAGATCGGCACGGTCGCGATCAAGACCGGAGCCCGCGAGGTGTCCTGGGACGAGGACGCCGTCCGCGCGTTCGCCGCCGAGGTCGCCCCCACCGAGATCACCGAGACCGTCGACCCGGCGGCGCTGGAGGACCCGACGGTGCTCCAGTTCCTGCGGGAGCGCAAGCCGGAGGCGTTCACCACCACGGTGCGCCCCGGGTGGCTCAAGACGCTCAAGCCCGACGACGACGGGTGCGTGGTGAACCCCGAAACGGGGGAGCTGGTCAAGGTCGCTGAGGTGACCACCGCTGCCCCGACCGGGAAGTTCGCGTACACCCCCACCAAGGAAGCCGCTGCCCGTGTGGTCGCGGCGTGGCAGGCGGGGGAGTTGGGGGAGATCGGCGGTCCGCTCGCTCACGCGGTTGCTCCTGCTCCGGCGGAGGAGTGGCCGGAGCCGAAGGCCCCCGAGCCCCGGTCCGACGGCGAGGATCTGCCGACGTTCACCCCGGCCCCTGAGGGCCCGTTCTCGGAGCGCCCGTTCTCCGACATGCCCATCTTCGGTGACCTGCTCGCCGACGACAGCGTTGGAGGGCCGTTCTGATGTCGGAGTTGGCACAGACCTTCGTGTCCTTGTCGGAGTTGTCCCGTGAGCTGGCCCCCGCCGTGAACCGGTTGCGGGAGTTGGACGAGATGCGGGTGCATGCCGAAGCGGACTTCAAGTCGAAGTTCGCGCGGGTGTTCCGTGAGGCCAACGGCAGCGTGGAGGACCGCAAGCAGCAGGCGTGGTTGGAAGCCGATGGCCTGTGGCGCACGTGGTCGCTGGCTGAGTCGGCGGTGAAGATGCAGCAGGCGCACATCAAGACGCTGCACACCCGTGTGGATGTGGGCCGGAGCATTTTCTCGGCTCAGCGCGCGGAGATGGCGTTCGTGTCGTCGACGGGCGGTGACCGGTGATGGGCGCGCGTGAAGCCGCTGAGATCGCGTTCCACCTGTCGGACCCGGTTGAGGTGCGCATGTCGCGGGTGGAGGAGATCGCCCGCCGTGGCACCCAGCTTGTTCCGGACGAACCCGAGCCCGCCCCGATGCCCGTGCCTCTGTCCCCGTGCGGGTTCTGCGGACACCCGAAGGACGGCCACGGCACCCGGTATAGCGCGTTCGGTAGCTACCACGAGTGGCGGCGTTCCGAGCCTTTCCACTGGCCCCTGCGACCGTCAGGAGACCCCCGATGAGCAGCAAGCCCATGCGGTACCGCGATAGCGACGGCGACATCTGGGAGACCGTACCCGGATCGCACGGCGACGACCTGATGGACGAGGTCGGCGGTGTCTGCTCCTACGGCTACGTGCTGTCGCAGTACGGGCCGCTCACGCTCGTGCACGACGACGAGCCCGCCGAGGACATCGAGGACACCCCAGCCCCGCGTGACTCCGATCTGACCCGGACCCTCCGCGACGCCATGAAGCGGTACGGCGTCCCGGCGGTGATGGCTGAGGCCGCACGCCTCGCACAGCAGCGCATCTAGACCACCCCTAGGGCCGCTCCCGTTGCGGGGGCACGGGAGCGGCCCACCCCGAAGGAGACACGCATGGACACCACCACCGGCCGGGTCGTCACCGTCGCCCTGCCCCACATGCCCTACCTCAACTCGAACCAGCGCCTCCACTGGGCCACGAAGGCCCGCAAGACCAAAGCCATCCGCGACACCGCCGCATGGGCCACCCGGGCACTCCGGCAGGCACCCATGGCCGCCGTGGAAATCACCGCGATCGTCCACCCGAAGACCAACAGGCGCTTCGACCCGCACAACCTCCAGCCGACCGTGAAGGCCGCGATCGACGGCATCGTCGACGCCCAGCTCATCGCTGACGACGACTCGTCTCGACTCGTCTCCGTGGCCTTCCGCGCTGGTGAGAAGGACCCGGCGGGCACCCGCATCGACCTGATCGTGAAGGAGGTGGCCCGGTGAAGCACATCCGCACCGCCCGCGCCGGGTCGGCACTCATCGCTGACCCCACCTCATGGGCATGGCAAGACCACGCCGCATGCAAAGGCGACGAAGACCTCTTCTTCGCCCCTGACCGCGAACGCCTCGACGACCAGATGAACCGCATCCGCGACGCCAAGCAGATCTGCGCCGCCTGCCCCGTCCTCTCCGACTGCCTCGACTACGCCCTCAGCCTGCCTCCCATCGCTCAGAACGGCATCTGGGGTGGCATGACCGAGGACGAGCGCACCTGGGAGCGCAACAAGCGGCTGCGCCGGGAGCGCCTGTCGGCCAAGGCCACACCCAAACCGAAACCGAAGAAGAAGCCGAAGAAGGACCCCGTGCGCCGGATCGACGCTTCCGGGTCGCGCCGCCGCTTGGAGTCGTCGTCGGCAGTCGGGCGCCGCCTGAAGCTCTACTCCCAGCTGTCGGGCGTCAGCGAGTCGTTCCTGTCGAAGGTTCGTGCGGGACAGATCGATGTGGTGCGTGAGGACATCGCGAAGAAGATCGCGGACGCCTACCCGGTCGTGCTCGCTCGTGTGGGGGACGTGGCTCGGGAGCCGCTGGGTGCTGCCGCGATGGGCGGGTGGCCGCTGCCTGAGGCGTGGGAGGGCGTGGATATCGACGATCCGGCTGCGCAGCCCCGCACCATGACGACCGCCGCTTGACCCCCTGTTCTGCCCGCCGTGGCTGCTGACCCGAGTCCGGTCACGGCGGGCCCAACCCCCAAGGAGGGGACATGACCACCGCTTCCCGTTTCGCCGCCGTCGCCGCCACCCTCACCGCGATGCACCACGTCGGCGACTACCTGGCCCAGACCGACCACCAAGCCGCATGCAAACCCGGCCCCGACGACCGCGGCGACGTGGTGTGCTCCGAGTCCGAGTCGTGGCGGGCTCTCGCCGGACACGTCGCGTCGTACCACGCCGTGCAGGCCGCTGGTCTGCTCGTCGCCAACCGGGCGCTCGGACTGAAGCTCCGCCCGTCCCGTGTTCTCGCTGGAGTCATCCTGTCCGCCGCCTCGCACGCCGTCATCGACCGCAGGTGGCCTGTCCGCCTCTGGATGGACCACACCGGTAGCGCCGACTTCCGCACACGGGGCGGCGGCGCGCACGTCGACCAGGCCCTCCACCACACGTGCCTGTGGGCGGCGGCGCTGATCATCGCAGGAGGCGAGCGGTGAAGCACGGACACGACTACGACCTGTTCCACCCCGCGCACCTGGTCCCCACCGACGCCACCGCAGCGCAGATCAGCCAGGTCGCGCAGTACGAGGAGCAGGTGCGCCGCGCCTACCGGTCCCGCATCGAGCGGATGCTCCGCACGAACGACGAGGGCGACGCCGCTGATCTGGTGTCGATCGCGCCCGTGGACGAGCGGTGGTGACGCACGCCGAAAAGCCCGCACACAGGCGGGCTAACGGCAACGGGGACAGCTATTTGCGCTTGCGCTCCAAGCGGGCCTTGTTCAGCTTCCCGATGTACTCGCGCGACCAGTCCACGGACCGACCGATCAGCGAAAGATCCCTGCCGTCGCGCTCTTCTAGCTCCTCGTCGATGCCCCTGAGGAGCGCCTCGCGGGCCCGGTCGTACTCCTCTCGGAGCTTGCGCAGGCGCTCGATCTCGTTCTTGGCCATGGGCTTCATCGTTCCACAACTCATGTTGCGAACTTACATTGCGAACTTTGTTGACACAAGAGGATGCCCCCACTAATGTCACAAGTGTTCGCCAACAAAGTTGACAACGAACTGGAGGCCCCGTGACCACCACCGCCCCCGCGCTCACCCTCGTCCACGACACCCACGGCACCGAAATCGGCTCCATCCGCACCACCCGCGACGGCACCCACATCGCCGCCCGTCTCACCACCGACGGCAACGGCTACATCCCCGTCGGCGAATACACCACCCACGCCGACGCCGAGAACGCCCTCACCGGCCGCGTGTACGTCCGCGCCACCCGATCCGCCACCAGCCCCGTCGTCGGCTACTACGAGCCCATCCAGATCCCCAACGACTTCGGATCCACCACCACCCACACCGAGTACCGCGCACACCTGGTCGACGGCACCCCCGCCGGACACCTCATCGAGTGGGGCGCCCTCATCGCCCCCGCCACGAACGTGTGGCCGACCGAAACGAAGGCGCGGGCCGGGATCCGCGCCGCCCACCGCCACCTGACGGAGAAGCGATGACCGTCCCCACCCGAGGTCTGGTCGGCGCTGAGTTGTCGATCGCGAAGGCCGCACAGCGCCTCATGGGCCTGCGTGAAAACACTGTCAACCCGCCCAAGGGGGCTCTGGTGCTCCGTCTCGCTGACGCCCAGGACACGCTGCGCGCCGGTCTCGCGCTCGGAGCGGAGGTGACCGCGACCCTCACCGGCCGTGTGGTCGACGCCTACGAGGTGGGCGGCCTGCACCACTACGTGATCCAGACCCCGGACGGGAAGCGCATCGTCCTCGCCCCGCTGGAGGACGGGTCCACGATCACCCGCACGTGAGGCCGGGCCCCGGATGAAGGAAGCACCCGGGGCCCGCGCCACCACCGTATCCACAGCAAGGAGAACCCGTGAACATCGCCGAAACCATCGCGAACGCCAGCGCCGCCCTGCACGAGGGCGCCACCGACCCCGACATCGCCAACGGGCGACTCACCATCGCTGAGGCCCGCCGCACCCTGGCCGAGGCACGGGCGCAGATCCAAGCCGAAAGGGACGCGCTGCGGCTCGCTGAGCGCGACGCGACCATCGCCGACCTCCAGGAGTTCCTGACAGTCGTCCGCCCGTAGAACCCGAACCGCCGGGGCGTCGCGTGCGCCCCGGCCCACCCCTCGAAGGAGACACACGTGGACATCACCCGCGAGGAAAAGCACGACCTGATCCTCAAGGTCCGCGAAGCAGTCGGCGCCGGACTCGAATCCGGGCGCATGCCGGAGGCGCCGCCCATGCCGCCGTCTGAGGCGGAGATCAACAAGGCCGCTGAGTGGGCGGTCGTGGCGCTGACCCGATTCCTCGCGCGCAAGCACTGGGACAACCTCCAGGCCCGGGAGCGGCTGGAGGGGGAGGTGCGGCGGCTGAAGCGGGAGAACGCCCGACTCCGCAAAGTCAACACCTGAGGAGAGCTGTGGAGCAGCCCGGCACCACCGAAAACCCGTATGACCGCGAGATCGACCACCTTGACGCTGAGGAGCGCACATGAGCACGACCAACGCCATGACCATCGACATCGAATCCATCCGCGAGCGCGCCGAAGCCGCCACCGAAGGGCCGTGGGATGTCACCTCCGACGGCGGCACGATCCGCACCGACTACCCGTCAGGTACCCCCGGCGACTGCACCGTGATCGTGGAGGACTCCCGCGACTTCCACGACCCGGACGGGCCGCGCACCGAGGACATGTGGTTCCTGGCCGCCGCCCGACAGGACATCCCCGCGCTTCTCGCCGAGGTCGACCGCCTGCACGCCCGGGTGGCCGATCTGGAGAAGCACCAGCGAGGCACCGACCAGCTGGTCGCAGGCACCGCACGCTCTATGCGCGAGCGGTCCGCGGACGAGGTCGCACGGCACTGGCCGCGACTCACGGACAAGCGCCCGGCCGCCGAGAAGTGCGCCGACGTCATGGACGCCGTCCGCGCCCTGCCGCTGCTCTCTGACGACGACACCCGGGTCGCTGACGTCCACGTGGCCACCCCAGAGGGCATCACCCCGTGCGAGAAAGGTCGCCACGACGTCAATGTCACCACGATCATCAGCCACGTGACCTGCCGGAAGTGCCTGCGCACTCTCGCCCAGCTGAACGGCACTTCCGCCCGCGCGCTGCACGCCGCTGACACCGACGCCTGACCTCCACCTCTCTGGGGCTGCCTGCCACCGGGCAGCCCCACCTAGCCCGAGGAGAACCCGTGATCCGCCGACACACCTGCTACATCCCCGACTGCGACCAGCCCGACTGCACGAAGCCCTTCGACGACGAGGGCTACACCCCCCACTTCGACACCGCCGAGGAAGCCGCCGCCCGTCTCGCCGACGAGTGGGGGTGGACCCACACCGGCGGTGTGCTGCGCTGCCGCGACTGCACCAAGCGGCACCAGTGCGAGCAGACCGGCCACGACTGGTACGACCCGTCCCACGGCGACCCCGGCTTCCGCGCCGAGTACTGCCGGAGCTGCTCCGCGACACGCCCCCAGCCGACCCTTGAGGACGCCGACCCGCCCGCACGGGAGAAAGCGCCCGCCTGACCCCTTTAGCCCGACCGGACGAGCCGGGGACCACGTGCAAACCGTGGACGGGCACCACGCACACCGACCAGGAAGGGCACCCCGTGGACTACCCCCGACGCCGCGACTGCCGCACCTGACCTGCGCAAAGGGTCGTCCTGTCCACCCGGCCCGAGACCATCGATGACAACCCTCCAGGAAGGCCCGAAATGACCAGACAGCAGATCGAAACCATGCACCAGATCGGCGACATCATGGACGCCGTCATCAACCAGATCCGCGCCCGACAAGACAACCCGCCCACCGGCGAACTCGACGGCGACATGACCATCGAAGCCCTCACGTCCTGGTACGGCGACACCACCTTCCGCTCCAAGCTCGAAGCCGACTGGGCCGCCACCCTCGACACCTTCGGTATTGCCTGGGAGTACGAACCCGAGACCATCACCCTCCCCTCAGGGTCCGTGTACATCCCCGACTTCTGGCTCCCCCAGATCGGCACCTGGCTGGAAGTCAAGGGACCCGGCGTCCCCCGCGTCGAGAAGGCCTACGAACTCGCCGCCGCACGCGCCTGCCACTGCCAAGGCCGATGCTCCTGCGCCCACCACGGCGGAGAACTCGTCCTCATCGGCCACGTCCCCACCCCGCTCCAGCACCGAGACGACGACCGGTACTGGTCGGACTACTGGGAGCGCCGCCGCCACGACAACGAGCGCAAGCGCACCCCCGGACACCTGGCGTGGACGGTCGCGCACGGCCCCGAGGCGTACATGGCGACCTGCCAGCGGTGCGGAGTCACCTCGTGGGCTCCGCTGCGCTACCGGGGGTGCCGGGCATGCCGCAAGCGCTACGACAACACCCCCGTGTACCGGTCCGGGTCCAAGGATCTGTTCTTCGTGAACTCCGACGGGCTGCCCCGGCCTGAGGGTGCCGCGGTCGTCCCTGCCCCGGCGCCCGCCACTGCCTGACCACCTTCACCAACCACTAACCACCGGGGGACCACATGGGGGTGCGCCTGATGGTCGAGGTCTTCGACCACTGGAGCGACTTCGGGCTGACGTCCGGCGAACGCAGCGACCTGCTCGTCATCGCTGAGAACGCCAACGACCAGAGCCGCGAGACGTTCGGCAGCATTCATGCGCCGTACGTCCTCCACCGTGCGGGCGGCAAGTCCCCGGCCGCTTGGAAGAACACCATCGGCAAGTTGATGAAGAAGCACGCCCTGGAGTACGCCGTCGAGGGTGGTCGGGAGGTGCGGGGTCATCCCGGACAGACGGCTCGGTATCGGATCCCGCACCTGTGCCCGATGCGCGCCCACGACGGCCTGTGGGGGCAGTGCAAGAGGGACGAAGAATGGGTCACTCCTCAGGTGACCCATTCAGAAGAAGAGGGTCACCTCTCAGATGACCCATTCGACGGAATGGGTCACCTGAGAGATGCGGAATGGGTCACCTCTCAGGTGACCCCTACCCCTCCTACCCCTCCTACTACTTCCGCTGAAGCGGAAGCAGGCGACGACGGGGCCATCCCCGGCATGGACGTCAAGCCGAAGAAGAAGCCGAAGCCTAAGAAGCCGCCCCAGCCCCCGACGGCTGAGCTCATCGAAGCCCGCAAGATCACCGATGGCTACTTCAAGAAGTACGGCGTCGGCTCCAGCCAGACCAAGGTGTCCGTCCGCAAGATCGTCGAGACGACCCTGACCAACGGCACCGACCGCGACACCGTCGCGTGGGCCATGGACTCCATCGGCCGCACCGGTAAGTCCGTCACCTCCTGGAGGCTCACTGACGCCATCGCGGATGTCCGCGCCAAGCGCGGCGACATCCCCGGCTCCATGGCGTCTCGCCGTACCGCTGCCGAGTGCTCCGAGCACGCTCTGCCGCTGCCGTGCTCCTCGTGCCGCGGTGACATCCGCGCCGGAGACGACGAAGTCCCCCGGCGTCTGCTCGCTGAGCACGGCCCCGAGGTTCGTTGGGACCTCGCTGAACAACTCACTAAGGGAGAAGCCGCGTGACGGTTCATGACATCACCCCCCGCATCCCCACCGATGACGACACCCCGCCGCATGACGTCGGCGCGGAGCAGATCGTCCTCGGTGCCGCGATGCTCGACTCGCGGGTGCTGCGCGACCTCGGGGACATCATCACCCCGATGGACTTCTACCGGCCTGCGCACCAGATCATCCTGGAGACCGTGATGGGCATGGCGGACCTCGGTCTGCCCATCGAGCCGGTGGCGGTGCACCGGGAGCTCGTCAAGCGCAAGCAGGACGCCGTCATCGGCGGCGCCCCATACCTGCACACGCTCACGGAGAAGGTGCCCACCGTCGCGAACGCGACCTGGTACGCGAAGGTCGTTGCCGACCTTGCGTTCCAGCGGCGCCTGATCGAAGCGGGCACACGGATCGCTCAGATCGGCCGCGAAGGCGAAGGTGAACCGATGGTCCTCGCGGAGGTCGCCGACGAGACGTTGCGCGCCGCGGTGTCCGCCGGAGCCACGGGCGAGCCGGACACTCACCTGCTCGGGGACGACGCGGAGTTCCTGGACGCCCTGGAGAAGCCGCTGTCGACGGAGAGCATGGTGCCCGTCGCCTACGCCGACCTCGCGGAGAAGCTCGGCGGCGGACTGAAGCCCGGACAGCTCATCTGTGTGGCGGGGCGGACCGGCGGCGGTAAGTCCGTGGTGGGCCTGGACATGGCCCGGCACGCGGGCATCCGCCACAGGATGCCGGTGCTGTACATCAGCCTGGAGATGCCCACGGACCAGATCCGTGAGCGCATCTACGCCGCGGAGGCGAAGGTGTCGATCTCCCACATCACCGGCCACGAGATGACCGATGACGACTGGGAGCGGATCGCGAAGGTGCGCCCGGCGGTGACTGCGGCGCCGATCTGGGTGGCGGCTCCGGCCCAGTGCACGCTGACCATGGTCCGCCAGCGGCTCCAGGCGATGGGCCGCAAGGGCTACCCGCCGCGGCTGCTGGTGGTGGACCACGTCGGCCTGATGTCGTCGTCAGGTCGGACGGAGTCCAGGTACACGGAGGTGTCGGCCTACGCGCGGGGTCTGAAGCTGATCGCGATGGAGTTCAAGATCCCCGTGGTGATGCTGTGCCAGGTGAACCGGGCGGTGTCCTCGCGTGCAGACGCGATTCCGCGGATCAGCGACTTGCGGGACTCGGGGGAGTTGGAGCAGTCCTCGGACGTCGTGATCATGGTGCACCGCCTGGACTACGAGCTCGCCGACAAGGAGACCGGGGCGACGAGGGCGGGCGAGGCGGATCTGTACATCGCGAAAAACCGGTCCGGTCCGACAGCGGTGGTGACGCTGTCGTCGCAGTTGCACTACGCACGGTTCGCCGACATGGCGCAGGCATAATCCCCCCTCTTTGGAAGGACCTTGTCGTGATCACCCTGTCTGACTTCTTCTGCGGCGCTGGCGGCTCCTCCACAGGAGCGATCCAGGTGCCCGGCGTGACCGTGCGCCTGGCCGCGAACCACTGGCAGCTCGCCGTGGACACCCACCAGGCCAACCACCAGGACGCGTTGCACGACACAGCGGACCTGTCCCAGGTCGACCCGCGCCGCTACCCGACCACGGACATCGCGTGGTTGTCGCCCTCGTGCACCAACCACAGCATCGCCAAGGGCGTCGCCCGGTCGTTGCAGCAGCCCGACCTGTTCGGGGAGACCCTGCCCGATCAGGCCGCCGAACGGTCCCGCGCCACCATGTGGGACGTCATCCGGTTCGCCGAACACCACCGGTACCGGGCGATCGTCGTGGAGAACGTCGTCGACGCCCGCGAATGGGTGCTCTGGCCTGCGTGGTCGACGGCGCTGTCCACGCTCGGCTACGACTTCAAGGTCGTCAGCCTGAACAGCATGCACGCCCAAGCGCTCGGGGCGGGCGCACCCCAGTCCCGGGACCGCCTGTACGTGGTGGCGTGGCGCCGCGGTGAGCGTGCTCCCGAGCTGGATCGGTGGACGCGCCCGACCGCGACCTGCCCCACCCACGGGACCGTCAGCGCGATCCAGGCGTGGAAGAACCCGGCGAAGAAGGTCGGCAAGTACCGGACCCAGTACGTGTGGCGGTGCCCCCAGGTGGAGTGCCGCAACACCGTCGTCGAGCCCGCGGTGCGTCCGGCGTCGGACGCGATCGACTGGGACCTGCCCGCGCAGCGCATCGGCGACCGCGCGAAGCCGCTCGCTGAGAAGACCATGAAGCGCATCCGTGACGGGTTCGCCGCCTACGCCCGCCCGCTCCTTGTCCCTGCCGGTGGGACGTGGAACGACACCGCGTACCCGGTGGACCACCCGATGCGCACTCGGACGACCCGGGAGACCGAGGGCGTGGCGTTCCCAGATCTGATCGCCCCGTACTACGGCACCTCGCAGGCGCGTCCGGCGTCGGAGCCTCTGCCGACGGTGACGACGGTGGAGCGTCACGCGCTGCTGCGAGGCGGTGAGGTCTCCGGCGTGGAGGACGTCAGGTTCCGGATGCTCGCCGTACACGAATACGCCGCGGCGATGGCGTTCCCGTCGGACTACGTGATCCTCGGGACGAAGCGCGAGCGTGTGCGCATGGCTGGGAACGCTGTGACGCCGAACGCTGCCCGGGATCTGGTGGCGGCGGTAGTGGAGGCGTTGACGGGTGAGCAGGTCGACCGTGCGGCGCCTGCGGTTGAGGCTGCGGCGTGAACGTGGTGCGCCCCGCCAGTCCTTACCTGGCGGGGCACTCCCTGAGTATCCCATACGCGCCTGAGGTGGACGCTGACGGCCTTCCGGGCTTGTCGGCACCCCGAGTCACACTCAAGTTTGTTGAGCGCCCTACGCGCATTACAGCCCCGGGAGGGGACATGTCAGACCAGACCCGCACCAAATGGCTCACCGCGAAGCTCCTCCAAGACGCCGCCGACAAGGCGCGCACCGAGACGGACCCCCGCTGGCATGCAGTCGCCGACCACCTCGACGTCGTCGCGAACAACATGGCGTGGCTTGCGCCCTTCCACGACCACGAGCCCGGGTCCCCGATATGGGCCAGCGCCGAAGCGGCCGCCCGCGCGCTGGTCGGGGAGGGGGAGTGATGGACGCGCTGCCCCGCGTGGAGACCGGCGGCCTCGTGCACGCCGTCGCCCCCGCCCGCGAGGACCCCGACCACGGGTGGGCCACCCGGCACACCCGCACCGTCTGCCGGACCCGGATCGACACCGCCTGGCCGCCGCTGCCCGCGACGACTGCTGTGACCTGCCCGCGCTGCCAACGGGCCAACACCAAGGAGAACTGATGGCCACCCACACCCGTGTCCACACCAACATCACCCACGCGAACCCGCACCTGCGGTGCGACGAGTGCGGGGCAGCTGTGACCGGCTGGCACAACCCCGACCCCTGCGGGTGCGACACCACCTTCTGGAACGTCCCCTGCGGATGTGTCCGCGCTGACGCCACCAACACCTGCCCGTCCTGGTCGCCCATCGACGGGTGCCTGTGCCCCGAAGTGCTCGGGGCGCCCTCCCACGAGATCGTCAAGGAGTCCTAATGGCTGGAGACACCACCATCACGCTCGTCGGCAACCTGGTCGACGACCCTGAACTGCGCTTCACCCCGTCGGGTGCGGCGGTCGCCAACTTCCGTGTGGCCTCAACCCCGCGCACCTTCGACCGCGCGTCGGGGGAGTGGAAGGACGGCGAGTCCATGTTCCTCACCTGCACCGTGTGGCGGCAGTACGCGGAGAACGTCGCCGAGAGCCTTCAGCGCGGTATGCGGGTGATCGTGCAGGGCCGGTTGAAGCAGCGCTCGTACGAGACCCGTGAGGGTGAGAAGCGCACCGTGTTCGAGGTAGACGTCGACGAGGTGGGTCCGGCGCTCAGGTCCGCGACGGCGAAGGTCACCAAGGCTGCGAAGCAGTCCGGCGGCGGTTTTAGTGGTGGCCAGCCGCAGCAGTCCTACGGACAGCAGGGCGGCGGGTTCTCCGGCGGGCAGCAGCAGCCCGACCCGTGGGGGCAGGGCGGGCAGCCCGGGTTCAGCAGCGAGGAGCCTCCGTTCTGATGCACAACGTCACTGAGATCCGCATCCACCACGTCACCGAAGGCGACTTCGTGTCCATCGACAGCTCGTGGATGAACGCGTCCGACCACGAGTACGTCGCTGAGGTCGCGAAGAAGCTCACCGAGTGCGCCGAGAAGCTGCGTCGCCTCCACGAAGAAGAAGCCGAGTGGGCAGACCTGTAGCCCAACCCCCGGGGTGCCCGTCACGCGGCGGGCACCCACCCAAGGAGGACACATGACCGACCCGCAGTCCACCCCCAAGAGCCGCGCCTACGACGCCGTGTACGCCTACATCACCCAGCTCGGCGACCGTCTGCCGCCCGACGAGGTGCACCGCAACGCGATGATCTGGCGGGGCGTAGAGGCCGCGCTGAACGCAGCGAACCCCGCAGAGGAGGACCAGTGAGCATCTACGGCACCATCCACTCCATCGACGACCCCATCACCTACTACGGGTCGCACGTCCACCCCTACGAGGACCACCCCCGAGATGGCAACGTCGACGTCGCGATCATCCCCGACCACATCGAGGACCATGACGACCTCACCCGCCTGTCCGTGCTCGACGCATCGGGCGGGAACGCATGCGTGCTCCTCACGAGGGAGCAGGCGAGGGAGTTGGGGCGCGCACTCATAGGAGAGGAGGACCGGTGAAGCCCGCGCCCTGGAGGACCGGAAGGAAGCTCGGACGCACCCTCTACGAGAGGAAGTACACCGACCACACCAGCGACGACGACCGGTTCGTCGGGATCATGGACAGCCGCGCGGACGCACAGCGGGTCGTGGACGCGGTGAACGCCGTGGCGCGCATCCGGGAGATCCACAAGCCCGACCTGAGCTCACGTAGCGGCTGGAACCCCGACGACGATGACACCCCCGGCGCCTATGGGCAGATCGAGCGTGCTTGCCAGGAGTGCGGTTCGCAGGACATGGCTGTCCGCTGGCCCTGCCCGACCATCCGCGCATTGGGGGGCGACAATGCCTGACCCAGCGACCGCCCTGACCCGCCACGACGAGGACCACGGTCGCTACACCGACCGGCCAAGCCTCACCGATCAGCTGGCCGCCGCGTTCACGGGCGCGCTCACGGAACTGTTCGACGTGCACCCCGGACACTCCTGCACCGGCGACATCCGCCATCTCGAAGACGACGCGAAGGTGCTCGCAAAGATCGCGGAGGGCATCGTCGGGCAGCGGGTGCGACACCTCGAAGCCGAGATCGACCGCCTCCGTGCCTACCTCGCCTACGCCACCCACTGGGACGTGTGCGGCACCGAGGTGTACCCGCAAGGCGACGCCTGGATGTGCAAGGGCACGGAACTGGAGGAGTTCGACGACCCCGGCACCGCGCTCGCGAGGGCGCGGCAGCTCGCCGGGCTGTGACCTGCCGCCGTCGCATGTCATGGAGGCATGCGGCGGCGGTTTACCATGCCCGTAACGCATAACAGGAGGTCGCTGTGACCGTCGCCCCCGAGGCCCCCACCGCCACGCCCGCTCAGCAGCTCGACCAAGCAGAGGCGCAGGCGTCCGAGGAGATCCAGGCGATCATCACCGCCGCCGTAGCCGCCGGCCTGTCCGGGGCGGTGATCCTCGCGGCCCTCGCGCCGCTCACGGGGGCTGTGTCGCGTGCGGCACAGGCGGGGTGGACGGTCGGGTCGCAGATCGTCCTCAACGGCGCACGAGGACAGCGTGCGCGTGGTGGTGCGTTCATCCCTGAGCCGCTGCCCACCAGCGTCGAGGCGGACGTGTACGCGGTCGTGGAGGACGTGGCACGGCGCATCGACGCGGCGGCCACGGGGCGGACGCTGGAGGCCGCTGGCGGGCGTGCCCCTGTGACGGTGGCGTCTCCCGCTGTGGAGTTGGCCCGGTTCCGTCGTCGGATGGTGCGCCTCGCGACCACGAAGATCCACCAGAGCGCATCCGCGGCGACGTTCTCGTTCGCCCGCTGGCTCGATCTCGACTTGGAGTGGGTCACCCGCCGCGACGGGAAGGCGTGCGCGATATGCGCGGCGATGAACGGCAAGCGCGTTCCGGCGGGGGAGAAGTTCGCGAACCCGCACGGCCCCGGCATCCCGAGGCGGCTGTGGGCCGGGTTCCAGGGGTTGCCGCCAACTCACCCATCGTGTCGATGCCGAGTCATCGTCCGCGCATGAGGAGAGGGCCCGCCATCCCCCGATGCGGACCCCCCATTCCCCCGTAGAAGTACGAAGCGGACTTCCACTGGCAGCACGATACGCCTACCAGGGGAGTGTCCATGACAAGTCTGCTCTGCCGCCTCTGCGAAGCCGAAGTCGACCACGGCACCGTGTGCGCCCCGTGTGTCGGGGCGTTGGCCGCTGACCTGCGGGCATGCTGGCCCACCGGGGACCTGCACGGGCTGGACGTGGACCTGGACATCACCATCGCGAAGATGGACGTGTTCCCCCGCAGTGGCGGAGGCGGCAAACCCACGGAAGCCCCCCTCCCGATCCGCGATGATGCCTCCGACGTGCGCCGCGCCTTCCACAACCTTCTCGCCGGGTGGTGCCGGGTCATCCTCGATGGGCTCCCCGAGGTCTACGGGCCGACCTGCCGCCAGTGCGCCCACCGCTCTTGCCGGGCCATCCGGGCCGCGCGGACCCCGGCCGACACCATCGCGGACATGGCCCGCTACCTCCACTCCCAGACCACGACCATCCGTGTCTCTGAGTGGGGCGACGAGTGCGTCACCGAGATCCGCGACGCCGTATGGCAGGCGCGGCGCACGGTGGACCGGCCCGCGGAACGCATCTACGCCGGGCCGTGCCCGAAGTGCGAGGCTCCCGTGTACGGGGTGGCCGATCGCGACCGGGCGTGGTGCCGCCGAGAGGACTGCGACGGCGTCGTAGAGGACCCTCAAGCGCGCCGTGAAGCCGCCGTCCGGGAAGCTGTAGCCGCAGCCCCCGAAAGGACCGTGACCGCCGCTGAAGCCGCTATGGCGTCGCGTGCGCTCGGTAAGCCCGTCACGGACAGGGCGGTGCGGAAGATGGCAGCGGAAGGACGCATCACACCCGTGAGCCCAAAGCGGCCGGCGCGGTACCTGCTCGGAGACATCCTCGCCGTCCTCGACAAGAAGACACGGGTGGCATGACGAAAAGCCCCCGCCCGGCCAAAGGCCAGACGGGGGCAGAGAGCGGAGTCAGGACTGGCCGACTTCCGGCCGGTGGGTGTGCGGGGCCAGGTACCCGGCCGCGAACGTGACCACCAGCGACACGACGCCGATGACGACGGCCTCCACGGAGGACACGTCCACGTCGGGCAAGAACCCCGCCACGAGCGGGGTAAGGACGCTGGCGATGGCCGCGATGACGACCTTAGCTTCGAGCTTCATGCGGTGTCTTCCTGTTCTCGGAGTTCGCGCCCGTCAAGGCTGCTGTGGGTAATGACCCAGCCCACCGACCCGTCCGGGCGCTTGATTGGCTTGGTGGTGGGACCGCAGACGCACGTGGCGTCGTTGGTGCTCCAGTCGTGTTCGATGAGGTCGTTGTTCGGGACGACGTGCAGGGTGTCGGCCATGGGTTACAGCCAGGACCAGCCGGACGAGGTCATCAGCGGAACAGCTCCTTCCAGGTCACAGGGCCGACGAGCCCATCGACGGTGACGCCCGCACGCTCCTGGAACGCGATCACCTTCGCCCGGGTCTTGGGGCCGTACCTGCCGTCCTTCTTCGCGCCGACCGCGCCCTGGATGTCCTCGATGTGAGGACGGTCCGCAGCCCAGTACCCGGAGTGGTTACGCGAGTCCGAAGACTCCACACCGAACCAGTGCCCCCGGGGGAGCGGGAACTTCTTCCCCGACGGCCGGGGCGCGGGCTTGGACGCCAGCCCCATGTGGCCGAGCGTCTCCGGCCCGGCGATGCCGTCCACGCCCAGGCCGTGCTTGGCCTGGTAGGCGCGCACCGCCTTCTCCGTGACGGGTCCGAAGTACTCGTCGTCCTTCACGCCGAGCTTGCGCTGGAGAGCGCCGATCTCCGGCCCGTACTCGTAGGGCTCCAGGAGCCCGTCGCGGTCCTCACGTCGGTACACGGGGTCCGGGTCAGGGGCGCTACCGCCGCCGGACACGTCCCGGTAGTTCTTGGACTTCCACCAGCCGTAGTTCTTCGTCCCCGGGCAGGACGTGGAGTTAATGTCCTTGTGGCCCTTGCGGTCCAGGGTGCGCCCGGCGCGGCGGCACGCCTCGTCGTAAAGAGCGATGACGGTTCGCTTCGCCGCGGCGGTCATGGTGTCGCCGCCGATGTAGCAGATGCCGATGCCCTGCACGTTGCGCGGTGCGGCGTGCGCGCCGAGCACGGTCCAGCCGCGGCCCTCGTAGGCGCGGCCGTCCTCGTCCACGAGGAAGTTGTATCCGACGTCGGCCCAGCCGCGGGAGTTCATGTGGAACGCCTGGATCTGGCGAGGGGTCTGCGACTCCGGGCCAGTCGAGTAGTGCAGGGTCACCTCAACCCGAGACGACCAGGACACGTAGGAGCGAGAGCGTGGGGCACGGGCACCCCACTTAGACCTGCTGATGATGGAAACCATGGGCCCTCCTGGGCATGAAAAAACCCCGGCGCACCGGGGTGAATGTGAACAAATCGGGCCTAGCGCTTCGCGCGGTGCTTCCCCTGCTGCGCACGCCGGTGCAGCAGCCACGCCCACCCGATCGCGACGAACGCAGCCGCGAACACCACGAAGCGGGCGACGCTGTGACCAGGGAACTCCCCGAACCAGTTGCGGGCAGCGACCAGAGTCAGTACCAGCGCGAGCGACACCAACACCGTCATCACCAGGCGTCCGCCCGGGTGGACCCACCAACGCCAGCGGCTGTAGTCGATGGCGAACAGCCACAGCAGCAGGGCGGCGAGTGTGGCCATCACTGTGCCCACCTCATACATCCGTCTCCCCCCTCAGGGCGGCCCACACGAGCGGGCCGAAGTTGTTCTGCTCGCGCTGGCGCTTGAGGCGCCGGGAGATGTCACGCACCTCCTCGTCGCGGGCGCGAGCCTCAGCTACTCCTTGGTCGGAGCGCTGGCGGATCTGGGTGATCTCCTCGTCAGTGATCGGGAGCGGAGCGAAGCGGCGAAGGACGCGGTTGAGCCACGACTTCATGCGTCCTCCCCCGGGCCGTGTGAGGCGACCTTGCGGATCTCCTCCAGGGCGTGCGCGGTGGTGCGTCCGGATTCCAGTAGTGAGGTGATCTGGTCGGCTTGTTTGCAGTTGCGTTGCTGCTCCGACGCGACCACCTCCTTGAGTTCGGCTATGCGTTCATCGCGTGCCTGGAGGAGTTTGTCGACCGTCCCGGAGGGGACGAGACGGCCGGTCCAGATGAGTAGTAGTCCGGTGGCTACGAGTCCGCCTAGGCCGACGTCTAGGAGCGGTGCGAGGTCAGCCAGAGGCGGCACAGGGCCTCCTACACGTCGAGGTCGGGGGGCGGGTACTCGTCACCCTCGCCGGGTGGGGTGTCGGGGGTGGGCTCGGGCAGGGAAGGGCCGGGGTCTGGCGGCGGTTCGGGCATGGGGGTGATGGGCAGCGGCTCGACCGGGTCGGTGGACTCGGACATGGGTCTCCTAGGTGAGTGGTTCGACGACGATGCTGTTTTCGAAGGACGTGTGGAAGAAAGCGGTCACGGCGCTACCGGGGGCGATCCTCCACACCGGGGTGAGCGTGTAGTCGGCGTTGCCGACCAGGTTCAGGTAGATGGTCCGCGAGTAGTGGCGGAGGTTGACCGACCCTGTTCCGGGTGATTCGGCTTGCCACACACGGCGTGGGTCTGCGGGCACGGTGGATCCGCCGGAGAGACGGAAGCCCAGTCGGAGGGTGGCTGTGTCGGTGGCGTTGTTGTATCCGGCGGCGGTGATGGTGATGCGTGCCTTGCCTGACCAGCCGGTTTTGAAGTCGATTGGAGGGAATTCGCCAGCGGTGAAGTCGATGTAGCTGCCCGTCGTCTCGAAGGACGGGTTCGCCACCAGGTCTGAGCGGACTGGTTCATGCCGAGGCGCGAGGATGCTGTGCGTGTCCGCGAGCTCCACCACACCGTCAGCGGTGTCCCATACCTCGGTGTCCATGTTGTACTGCTGCTGGAACAGGTGCCGCGCACCCGAATACCCCACGCGGGTGTGCGCCCGGTCGGGGCGTGCCCCTTCCAGGTGCAGCATGGACCTCAGTCCGCGCTCAGGGCCGGTCCCCGACCCCCACACTGGGGACTGGACGGAGATCGCTGCGATGTCGTCGCCGTACCGCTGCGCGAAAATGTGCCCGCTTCCCTGCGCGTCGTCGGGGTCGACGGCGGGGGGCGCGGTCATCAGGATGGATGCGTGGTCCGGCAGGGCTCGGATCAGCACCTCGCTGCCGTCACCGGACGACCATCGGGTACGTGCCTCGCCAGGGAAAACGTTCTGCTCGGTCCACGGCTGCGTGGCGTCGCCGGACGCGGATTGCAGGCTGAGGGCGACCTGAGCTGCGAGGGCGACCATGCCACCCACGGGTGTGCCTGCGGTGGATGGGTCGGCCCACGCAGTGACCTCAGCTTGTCCGCTGCTTGCTGACAGCTGCGCTCGAGTGCCGCTCGCGGAGGTGACGCGCGCCTGCACGACCCCGGCGTCCTCCTGGATTTCTCCGTGTGCGCTGGGTGCGGTGCCGATGGTCATCCGGCTACCGCTGATCTGGGACGCGACGATGTCGCCGGAGAAGACAGCGTTGCCGGTGGCGTCGACAGCGAATACCAGCTCGTTGGCCGTGTTGTAGCCGCGTAGTCCGTCCTGGTCCATCTCCACCCGGGCCGCGCCGGGGATGCCCGCGATGATCGTGGACGCGAGCGCGAGGACCGCTTCGAGCTTGTCGGCCTCCACCGCGCCAGCGGCGATCGTGGCAGCGGTGACGGACCCTGCGGTCAGGTCGGGGCCGTCCACCTGGAGGGGTGTCGCCGCCACCTCCGAGCTGGGGACGCCCTGCACACCGCCCGTGGTGACGGGCACGAGGACCACGTAGTGCCCCACATACGGGAGCGGGAGCACGGGGAGCATGCCGCCCTCACCCGCGCGGCGGATCCCGCCCTGGTAGGTTGCGGCGGACGGGGTGAAGCCCGCGCTGGTGGACACGTGCACGGCCATGTGGTCGAAGTCCACCGGGATCGCCACGTCACCGGACAAGGTGCCGTCCCACGTCACCCGTAGCCCACCCAGCGACGGGGTCACCGACGGAGCTGACGGGGCCGACACCGGGTCGCCGCCCTCGGTCACCTCACCCACAGCGCCGTCGATCCACCCCCACCGGCGGCGGATGTTGCCGTTCTCGTCGCGCACCTCCAGGGCCTGCCCCTCCTCCAAGGAAGAGTGAGCGAGCTGCGGGGCACGCTGCGACCGCTTCAGCGACGCGATCTCCCGCCGCTGCGACGCCATCTCACGGACCAGCGCATTCACGACCGCACGCGTCTGCGGATTCAGCGCCATCACGAACCTCCGTACACGAAACGGTCCGAGCGGGAGCACCGGATGGTGACCTCACCGGACGTAGGGGAGTAGTCGAACCCGGTGATGCGCACCCACAAACGGGTGGGCTGCCACCCCCGGCGGGTCTGCACAAGCACGTCATCGCCCACATCGAACGACCCGATGCGGGCGTTGGGGTGGTCGCGGATCGTGAAGCTGGTGATGTCCACCAGGTGCACCGACCTGCGCAACTCGTCGCCCGCTTCGGCTTTCAGCGCGGCGGCGTTGGTGATCTCGGGGCGGTCCGCGACCGTGGCACGTCGCAGCCGCACACCATCCCGTTGGGACACGGTCTGCCGGAGCTTCTTCGACCCTTCGCCCGCCCCGTACCCGTACACGGCGTTGAAGTAGTCGTCGCCGGACCGGGACACAGGCACGAGCTCGGTGACGTTCTCGCCCTCCACGAACCGCAAGTTGGACTGGCGGCGGCCCAGCCGCGGATACCCCAGCTGGAGTTCCATGACCACGGCCTCCTTGGAGGCGTCCGCCCACCGGTACGACTCACGCCAGTCAAACGGGGTCTGCCGGGCGAGTTCTTCGATGTGGCGGCCGATCTCGATGCCGTCCCACCACGGCAGCTGGTACTGCCAGTACACGGTTTTGCCCTGCGCCGCGATGGGCTTCTTGTCCTTCTTGGGGTCCCATACCTTGTCGATCGGTACGGGGGACGTCGCGACGGCTTTCGGGTCGTCTCCGAGGCTGCCGTCTGTGTCCAGGGCGCGGGTGTTGTGCCACTCGCCGAGCCGGTAGGGGCTGGTGGTGGCGGTGATGGTCACGCCGAGGTTGCCGTCCGGTTGGGCTTGGAGGTGCTCCCACAGGGCGCGCACCACATCGAGCGGATCCACCCCGTACCCCGACGTGCCTGCGGTTTTTCCGCCCCACGTCAGAGTCTCGGTGAGGGGCTGCCCGGCCGGGTAGCGGGTGAAGCCGTCCACGGTCAAAGTCAGCTTGGAGCCGACGATGGCGGTGTCAGTGACGATGCCGCCGCCCCGCAGCTGATTGGAGGCCTCCGCGACGATGATGGTGCCCCACTCCGCGAGGAGGAGTTCACCGTCCTCTGCGTACAGGTCGGCGTACTCGGGGTCGATGGTCGCGGTGATCCGGTACGGGCCCGACAGCGACGGAGATGTGCGTACATCGGACAGGGGGAGTTGGCGGTGCAGCCACTCGCCTGTGGTGGCGCGCATCGCGTAGTACCGCCACGTCACGGCGCCGCCTCGGGTGCGGCGACCTCTAGGAATTCGAGGTCGCAGCTGAAGTTCGACCATCCGTCCGCGCGCAGGAAGATGATCCTGTCCGCGTCACTCTTGGCGTACATGCGCAGCTGCACGGTGGTGCCGCGCATCTCCTCGGGGATGTCGACCTGCGCAGCGAGACCGATCGAGCACCTGTAGCCGTTGGTCGCGGTGGTGGGGTTGAAGTTGTACTCGGTGTGCGGAGTGAGGATGTTGTTCGGAGCCCCGCCGATCAGCCCCACGCGCACCTGCCCGCGCGCGTCGTAGTTACCGCCCGTCCCGTCCATGGGGGCGGGGTACCACACGTTCGACCACTGCGCGAGGACCTGCACCTGAGTAGCCCAGGCGGGGATGTCCACCGTCCAGTCATGCTGGGGCCACCGCTCGAAGTCCGCCGTGTAGTCAGCGGAGTCGTCGCGGCCGTCCTCCTGGCCGCCGCCGCGCATCACCCGCAGCTCGCGCTGCCGGTTGGGGTTCGCCACCTGGCGGACGTCCACGATCATGTCCTGGGTGATGGTGGCTGTGGACACTGGGATGTCGATGCGGGCGAGCGCTACCCCCGTCGTCCCAGCGGGCACCTCGGTGGTGTCGGGGGCGACACCTTCGATGACGCGGAAGTAGTAAATCTTGTCCGTGGCGGGGTCATGCGTCCACGGGGTGCCGTCGATGTTGGGATCTTCCACGCGGAGGATGAGTAGGTCTGACCGGCCGCCCCCGGCGTCCGTTGGGGAGACGGGGACTTCTTCCTCGCCGATGTTGAACGCGTAGTAGGAGCCTTGGAAGACTGCTTCCTTTCCGAGGGCGACTGCTGCCCCGGCTCCGACGCGCACTGATGTGCCCGGGACTGCGAGCTCCCGTACTTCCATGTCGGGTGCTTCCACGATGCCGTTTCCGGACCGGGTGGCTGACGTCAGCATCAGCCGGGCGATCTGCGGCGACGATCCGGCGCCCGCGACCGCCCACGAGTCCAGCTGCAAAGTCACAGGTGCTCCTAAGGGGTCGAGAAGGCCGACCGGTAGCGGACCTCACAGGAGGAGGTGCCGGTCAGGTCCGTGCCGGAGAAGTGGATGATGGTCTGCCCGGGTGGGAGACGGAGGTCTTCGAGGAGGGATCCTCGGGCCGCTCCGGCGAGGGATGCCCCGTCGTTGCGGGTGATGGTGGTGACCCACGGTCGGGTGTCCACGGTGACGGACATGCCGGAGGGGATGGTGGCGGCCAGACGCAGGCTGGTGGTGGTGCCTACCCATGTCACCTGCGGGTTGGCGATGGGTCCGTGGAAGGTGATGATGGGGTGGGTGTCCATGTCGCCGGTGTTGGCTACAGCGTCTTGGCGTTCGCCGCTTGCTGCCCACGTGATGGGCCACGCCTCGATGGGCCAGGTGATGCCGCCCCCGCCGGAGGAGATGAGGGACAGGGACAGGACAGTCTCGGTGTCGGCGTAGTAGTCGGCGTGCATGGTGTCGAACGTGGCCACGGCGCTGACGGAGCCGTCAGCGAGAGTGCGTAGTGTCGCCGGGGTGAACCTGCGTGGGCGCCCGTACACGATGACGGTGTCCCGGTCGGCGAGGCGGAACCGCAGCGGGATCACTGCCTGTGGGGTGAAGCGGAGGTCGCGCTGTCGCCACAGCGACTCAGCGGACCGCCATGCTTCCTGTGCCCCTGCGGCGTCCGGGGTGTCGGTGAACAAGGTCAGAGACAGGGTGCGTCCGGCGTGGTAGTCATAGCCGGGCCGCACCCCATCGGAGCCCGGATTCTCCACGTCTCCGAGGCGTGCTCCCACGTCGCCGAGGTCGAATTCGTCGACCATGACCGGGCGGGCCCGCCCTATGACGAGCCCGCCTATCTCCCACTGGTCTTCGAGGAGGTCAGCCATACAGCCCTCCTTGGTCGGTGACGCGGAGAGCGTGGGTGAGCTCGGACATGGCGTCGCGGACGGTGGCCTGTGAGTCGTGGAGGTGGATTTCGTTGTGGTCGATCAGGGCGCGGCGTCCACCTCCCGTGGTCCCGTCGGATGCGGTGACGCGTCCGGCCGTGGCGAGCATCCGCGCGGACTCCTGGTGGGAGTAGATGCGCGCCGGGTCGTCGAACCTCGCCAGCTCGGGGCCTTCCTCGCCGACGACGGTCCACCCTGAGGCGAGTCCGCCGTCCGCCAAGCCCATGATTTCCTTGACGTTGCGCAGCACCGGATGCGTACCAGCCCGGTGGTCCTCCTGCTGGTCCTGGGAAAGGATGTCCGCGACGGACACCCGCCCACCAGCGGCGAACCCAGCCAGCCCCCAGTTCGGGCGGAAGATCGCACCACCGAAGTAGGGGGAATCCGTCACGTTGTTGGACTGGTTTCCGCCGATCCTCCTGCCGCCACCGGGGGACGCGATGAGGTTGACGTGCTCGGTGCCGTACACGGCGATGTCGCCCGGCTGCGGGTCGGTGGTGCGGCGCATCCCCGCCCCGTAGTAGTCACCCGTCCACGCGGTGTGGGCTGCACCACCGAGCGCGCGTGATGCTCCGGTCTGCGCGAAAAGCCACGAAATGAACATCGCGCACCACGCCGCGCCGTTCATCCCGTACCAGTCCGTGATGGCGTTGGTGTTGTTCCCTCCGCTTTCGGGGTATTTGCCGATGCTGGCTTCAGCGAGCCGCACCACACCCATCGGCCCGGACATGGAGTTTTTCCACTGCTCGCCCATGGTGTCGCCGATATTGTCGATCAGCTCCCACACCATCCGGTTGTAATTCGGGCGGATGGTGGTGGTGTGGTTGTCGAGGACGTCCCACGGGGTGTCGCCCTTGCCCTTGGTGGCCCACCCACCGGAAGCGAATCCAGCAATGGCGTCCTTGGGAATGGCCTTGTGACGCAGAGCCTCGAAGAACCCAACGCCGTAGTGGTCCACGACGTGCGTGGGCTCAACGAATTCACCATTGGACAGCATCGCGGGGATGCTGTCGGATGTGGCGGTGCCCGCGCCGAAAACAGGACCGCCAGCGGCGTAGAACGACAGGCCGTTACCGACAGGTGTGCCCGCCCCGGTGTCCGAAGCGAAAGGCACCGACCATTCACCGGTCGCGGCGAGGCGAATCTGTGATTCGACATCGGAGGGGATTCCGAGGTACTCGTCGGCTAGATCCTCAGCAGCGCCCCCCGTGATACCCATCTGGTTGGCGACGCGGATGAATTCCTCGCGGCCACGAGCGGCGGTTTGAATTTGCTCCGCGACTGATCCGTCGTTCTCGCGCACCGCGTCGGTGAGTTCGTTTGTGGTGTCGCGGATGTCCCGCAGTGCGGCGTCGTTCGCCCGGCCCTTCTCCGTGTTCAGATCCAGAGTCTCACCGTTGGCGTATGCCGCTTCGGTCGCCCGGTCGATAGCAGCTTGAAAATTGGATTCCGCTTCGGTCGCACCCACGTGCGATCCCGTGAGCGCGTCCAGCGCTTCCTTCAGGCTGGCGGCCTGGAGGGTGCCCTCCATGAGCGCGGTGTTGACGCCCTCCTGCGCGGCCTGGGTTTCCCCCATCGCCTCCGTGGACCGCTCGTAGGAAGACGTCGCCTCGTTAATGGCTTCGTTCTCACCGTTGAGCGAATCCCGGATCTTCTCCAGGCGCTCGATGTGACCTTCCTGGCGGGCCCGCTCCGCCGCGCCCACGGTCTCCATGTCCTTGTAGGACTCGATCTGCCGGTCGATCTCAGCAGTCACCGAGTCCAGTGCTTCGGTGTTGCCCGTAGCAGCGTCGGTGACCTGGTTCAGGGACAGCCCGTACCGTTCGGCCATCTCCAGTACGCCTTCGGTCTCCAGGGCGTTGACCGCAGCGGCGCGGGTGTTTTCCCCGAGGACGCCGGTGTCGGCGCGGATGGCTTCGGTGTACGCCTGTGTCTTCTGCGCAGCATCGGCTTTCGCTGCGGCGAAAAGACCCAAAGCGGTCACACCGGCGGCAATGGCGATGCCCCACGGGCCGCCGAGCGCCCCCACAGCGCCGGACAGGGCACCCGAGAAGCGGCTGGTGCCAGCGGCAGCACTGACGGCGGTTCCGTTGACGGTGCCGAGGCTGGTGGCGTACTCCTGGATGCGCCCGGGGAGTTCCCGCATGGGCTGGATAAGGCCGGTGTTGACCCGACCGAAGAGCGACAGGGCGACCTGTGCGGTTTTCGCGGCGACAGCGAGCTGGATGAGCCACGGTGCGGTTTCAGCGACAGCGGAGATGGCCTGAGCGAAGTAGGTGAGGCCTTCGGCGTACACGGTGCCGAGGGGTCCGAGGGCGACGCCGACGTCGATGGCGGTTTCGGCGATCTGGCCGAAGAAGTCGACGAAGGTCGGCCCGTTCTGGATGGTCCACTCGATGAAGCTGGTGAAGTTCTCCGAGTCGTGTCCCCACGCGGCGAAGCGTGCGGTCATCTCCTCTAGGCCGGGTCCGACGACGTTCCACAGGGGTTCCATGCTGACTGCGAATCCGGCGACACCCGTGGCGAGGTTGCCCAGGGAGCGGCCGAAGATGAGCGTGGACGGGGTGGCCTGACGTGCCAGGAAGTCGAAGAAGCTGGTCCACCGGGGCCCATCTAGCGCGGTGCGCGCTTCGTCGGACAGGTCCGCGAGGGCGTGCGCGGCGCGCTGCGTGGTCGGCGCGAGCTTGGACAGGCCGACCTGTGCGGCGTCCACACCCTGAGCTGCGGCGACGAGGACGGACCCGTCGGTCTCCGCGCGGAACTGCCGCCACGCCGTGGTGAGGCCGCCCAGGGAGTCGCGGAAGATGTCCTGCTCAGCGGTGAGGTTGTCGGTCGCGCTGGTGGCGTCCCGGATGGCGGGCACGGCGGCCAAAGCGAACGCTCCGGCTCCCACGCCAGCGGCGGTGAAGCCACTGGCGACCGCTCCCAGACCCCCGGCGAGCGCGCCCACGGCGGGCACGAGCGGGGGGATGAGCGTCCACACCGCCGCCTCACCGGCGGGGGACAGGTCGGTGAAGGACCGCTGACCACCGCCGCCGGAGCTGCTGCCGCTGCTGGCAGGTGCGGTCGGTGTATCGCCGCCGCCTCCCACGGTGGGCTGTACGGGCTTGTTGCCGGTGGTGCGCACCTGCACGTTGACGACGCGGCCGTCCAAGCGGTCGGCGGCCTTCTCCACGCCCACCAGGCCGGACAGGGCCTGCCTCGTGTTCGCGGACACGCGCACGGTCGGGGTCAGGTTCCCGACCTTGGTGACCTCACGGCGGAACGAGTCCAGCTCGGTGCGGGCCTTAGCCGAGTCGAGGCCGAGCGGGACGTCCATGCCCTTGTCGGCGTGCGCCTTGAGCTCCGCACGCAGCCTCGGCCCGAACTTCTTCAGGTCGGGGAGGACGTCGACCCATACAGCTCCGGCGTCGGGCATGACACCTCCTACTCGGCTGGTGGTGGTGTCTTGACGAGCTTCAGGTGGCGCCGGGGTGGCGCGAAACGCTCTAGGTACGCCTGTTTGCGCGGGTCGGGGCGGCGCTTCTGCTGCTCCTGCTGTTCGTCCTTGAGTCCAGGGACGGGGTAGAGGGTCACGGCGGGCGGGTCGTCCTTGAGGCGTCCGCCGACCCACGCGACGCGCGTCAGCGTCTGAATGCGGGCGTCCAAGAGGGCGAGTTGTTCGTTGAGTTCGCCCCACGGCCGACCGGGGTCGAGGCCCTGTGCGGCGGCGCGGGTGCGGGGCATGCGCGCCATGTCATGGATGACCAGCAGCACCATCCGCCGCATGGTGATGTGGCCCCGGTAGAAGTCCAGGAGGTCCACGCCACGATCGAAGAGGTCTAGCTCCACCTCACGTGCATGGTGCTCTAGGACGTGGAGGAGCTGGAGTCTTCCCCCCGGGTGGCACCGACCTGCTCATCGAAGTAGCGGATGATGCGTCCCACGATGCGCGACGGACTGTCGAGGAACGCGTTGGTGCGGTCAGGTTCAGCCAGAGAGCCCCGCGCCCAAGTGATGATGTCGCCGCGGGCGAACGCCTGTGATGCCTTGAATGACCACTCGGCGATGGGCTTGAACTGGAACTCGACGTCGTTGCCCATGGCAAACGTCGTCGGCTCCTCCATGGCTTCGCTGACCTGTGCGGCCTGGTTGTCGGGCAGGTCGGCGACGTTGATCGCGCCGGGGGTGGGCGTGGTCTTCTTCGCCGGGGGCTTGCGGGTCGCGGCGGGCTTACGGGCAGCGGTCATGACGGTTCTCCTCGCAGGTCACGCAGGTCTAGCGCAGGTCAGGAAATGAGGTGGTCGGGTGGACCTGCGCGCACACCCGACCACCCGCTCATCAGGCGGTGACGGTCACGTCGACAGTGCCGGTCACGCCCCGGTAGAAAGCGGAGATGGTCGCCGACCCAGCACTGACGCCGGTGACTTCGCCGGTCTCGTCGACGGTGGCCACAGCCGGGTCGGAGGTGTCCCAGTCCGCGTCAGCGCTGACGTCCTCGGTGGTGGCGTTGTAGAAGTTCGCGTTCGCGGTGAGCTGCGTCGTCGCAGCCACAGCCACGGTCGCGGTGCCGGACACCTCCACAGTCTCCACCGGCAGCCACATGCCATCGCTGAGGTAGAACCGGTCGAACATCAGGCCGTTCGAGTCCTCGTACACGGTCCACGTGAGGCCGGACCCGGTGACGTTCTCGGCGTTCTTCGTGCGCTCCGCGCGGGTCGTGACCTCCGCGATCGCCGCCACCGTGCGCTCGTGGTTGACCCCGTCGAAGGTGTCCACGGCGAGCATGTACTTCTTCTGGCCGACGGGACGGTGCACGGGGTAGTGGATGATGCCGCCGGGCAGCTCCTCCAGGTCGGCAAGGTCCACACCGTCATACAGGGCCTGCGTGTACGGGTTGACCTCCCACATCGGGGTGGTGAAGGTCTTCGTGACCGACATGATGTCGGTGCGCACCGGCGACTTGTAGCCCAGGGGTCGCTTGTCGTTGCGCTCCTGCTCATACGCTTCCCCGAGCCCGGTGGGGTCGATCGCGCCGAGATCCCACCACTCGGGGCCGAACGCATCCAGCCCGGCCGGAAGCGTGCTCCCGAGCGGCGCGACATAGCACTTACCGCCGTCCGTGCCGTATGCGCGGATGGCATTGACGTTGTCCGCCATATCCCTCTCCTAGGGTGTTTCGCCCGGGGTTCGGGCATGCGAAAGACCCCGGCGTCGACGACGGCGGGGTGTGGTCAAAGCGGGTCAGGTGACCCGGAAGGGCCGCAGGTACAGCTCGCCCGTGAAAGCAAGGGCGAGCAGGTTGGTGTTGTCGTCGCGGTGCGGGTCGGGGTTGGACTGGCGTCGGATGCACCCGACCGTGACCGAGCCACCCGGCGTGTACTCCGTCGCGGGCAGGGTGATGGTTTGCCCGGACAGAGCGGCGAAGTGCGCGGCCACGTACCCGGCAAGGTCGATCGCACCCGGACGAGATGTGGATTCGTCCACCCTGACGATCACCTGCACACGGGCGATGTCATGCACCCTGCGATCAGAGGGTGGTGACGGCAGCCGGACCACCTGCACGATCGGCAGGAAGCCCTCGAAGGCGTCCGGCCCGGGAAGCTCCGAACACACCATGCCCACCGTGTCGCCGAGGCGGGAGCGCAGCCACGTGATCGCGACAAGCTCAGCGTCAGCATGCAGGACCACGGGGAAGGCCATGGCTCACCCCCCGCGCGGTGGTCTCCATGACGTGGGCGGGGCCTTCGACGCGAGGTAGGCGGCGACGCGGCCCTGCTCCTCCTCGGACACCCGGGGTTCGTCGGTGTCCACCAGGTCCACACGGGCGGCGGCGATGGTCACGTTGATGCCGGACGGGTAGCCGGGCGCGGACATGATCCGCACCCCATCGGCGGCGACCACGGGGAGCGGCTTGCCGTCGAGGGTGACCGTCTGCTCGTCGCCGTAGCGTTCCACGCGGATGACCGGGAGGTCACCCATCGGCGGGGGCCTTGCGCGCCGGGAGCTTGGCCTTCGACTCGTCCTTGGGAGCTTCGGCCTTGGCGGGCTCGATGGCTTTCGGCTCGTCCTTCTGCTTCGGCTTGTGCAGGTCCACGATCTCCTGCGGGGACGGGCGGACGATCTTGCCCTTACCGCCATCGACGAGATCACGTGCTTCCTGCGGGGACACGTACACGATGTCGCCCTGGGCGCGCTTGGTGCCGTCCTTGGTCTTGTGCGGGTAGCCGATCTTGACGTGCGGCATGCTGCTCCTAGGTGTGTGTGGTGCCGCGCGCCGCCATCTCCAGCGCCTCGGCGAGGTTGTTCGTGGCCTGCGTGCCCGGGTGCCACACGCGCGCCACAGGGTGCGCAGCACCGGGCCACCACAGGGCCTGCTTGGTGCGGGGCCGGATCTCGTGCGGGCGCGTCCCGAACTCAATCCAGGCGCTCTTACGGTCACGTGCGATGACTCGCCACCCGTGCGGCTGGAGCGCTTCGGTGTCGATCGAGGACACGTAGTCTCCGGTGTCGATGGGGCCGCGTCCGCGCGCCATCGCCTGCACGCGGCGGGCACGGTCGCGCATGTCGTCGTCGATGGGCTTCCACGAGCCCAGCCGGTTGATGGTGGACTGGTTCAGTTGGACGCGCCCCACGGTCACCCCTTCACCCATTCGGCCTTGAGGACCATGTGACCCAGCCCGCCCACGTCGGGGAGAGTGAAGGGTTCGCCGTCGATCTCCCACACCTGCCCGTCCACCTCCACACCGTCCGTTGCGAGCACGTCCACGCCCGGGTTCAAATACACCTGGATGGACTTTTTGACCTGCTCGCGGCCCTCACGGCGCGTCTCAGTGGTCGCCAGGGAAGCCCCCATGGTGGCGGCGTCCGGCTGTACACAGGCGTCGAAGGGGCCGGTGCGCACAGCGTGCTCCCAGTCCTTCGTGGACCGGGACCGGTTGCCGTGCGCGTCCACCTTGAGCGGCGGACGCAGCACGTACACCTCGTCGGTGACAATCGGCAGCATCACACCACCACCGGATGCGCAGGCACGAGCCCAGCGACACGGAGGACGTCCACGGCCTGCGACGAGTACACCTCGTCCACCACAGCTCCCGTCGTCGGGGACACCGCGTAGGTCTTGGACACCTTGTCGACCTTCACCGACGCGACCTTCCCGCCCTCAGGCGCCGGGGCGTTGCTGCCCTTGGGCTTGAAGGCCGCCTGCGCACACGTGGCGTCCCGCAGCGCGGCGATGACCTTCGGGTCGGTGGGCTGCTCCTCGTCATCCACCGCGTACACGGCGCCGACGAAGAGCGTGTCCACTATGAGGGATGCGTCCCGCAAAGCCGTCGACGCGCCAGCGGGCGGCTCATCGAGCCCCAGCCACGTGGCTAGCTCCTGCGGGGTCGCGTACACCAGCACCACGAGACACCTCCTCTGCTAAGCGATGACGCCGCGCGTGCGCAACGCGGCCAGCAGCTCGTTGAAGTCCGCGACGAGCGCGGCGACGTCAGCGGCCTCGGAGTCCGCGATGGTCGGCGCGTCCCCTTCCATGCTTCCGCCTTCGAGACGGTCCCGGACGATGCCGGTGAAGGCTCCTGCGACGTGGCTCATGAGGTCTGCTCCTTCTCGACTTCGGCCAGCTCGATCAGCTCAGCCTTCTTCAGGTCGTTGGCTTCGGCTTCGGTGAGGTCGGTGGCGGAGGCGATGTAGGCCACCCACGTGGCCTTGTCGTCGCTCTGCTTCGGCTTGACCGGAGCCTCGTCCTTGGGTGTGTGCTCGCAGGGCTTCTCCTCGCACTCGCACGCCAGAGGCTGAGAGCCGGAGTCCTCCTGCTTCTGGACTTCGGTCTGCGCAGGATCGTTCGGGGTGGTGTCCTCGGAGGGCGTCTGTGGCTCCTCGGCCTGCTCCGGCTGCTCCTCGCGGATCTCGGTGAGCGTGTAGCCGCGGCGGCGCATGTACGCCACCGCAGCCGGGTTCTCCGCCGAGTCGACGTGGCCACGGCCCTTGTAGAAGCGGACGCCGCCCGTCTCGCCGTTGTAACCCTTCACGGGCGACTGAACGTCGTACCTCATGGGTCACCCGCTCACACGGACGTTGCGGAGCACACCGCAGGACCGGGTGTTGCGCAGCACCACGGCAGCGGGGCCGATCTCCAGCTCACCCGACTTGACCGCACCGGGCTGGTTCCAGTCGGGCAGGAACGTCTCCACGAGCGGGGTACTGGCCATCGATGCACCGTGGAACGCGTCCATGCCGAACGACACGGCGTACAGGTCGGTCATGCCAGCCAGGGACGCGCCCCCGCCAGCGCCATCGGTGTCACGCGACTCGATCGGGATGATCGGCCCGGACCCGTCGAAGGTGTCACCCAGGTCCATCAGCACCCAGCTGCCGTACATGGACACGTCACGGCCGAGACCGTCCTTCGTCTCCGTGTACGCACCCGCCCACCGAGCCAGCGACTTGATGCGGGTGATGGACTTGGTGTTGCCCAGGACCGCCTTCACGCCCGGGGGCAGAGCACCCGGGGTGCCCTGGTCGCCACCACCGACCTTCGACGGGACGATGCGCGACAGCCAGTCATCGAGGATGTCCAGCTGCGACAGGGCCAGCGCCTGCGTGTTCACGACGGACCCGCGCCAGTCCAGGTGACCGGAGGTGGCGCCCTCGTTGATGGGCAGGTACTCGGTGGACTCGCCGGTCAAGCTCTTGTCGAGACCGTCGAAGCCCAGGGCGTTCACGGCGGTGTCGCCGTGGATGATCTCGGACTGGAACGCGATGGTGGCGCCCACGATGAGCTGCTGGAGCTGGAACACCATCTCGTTGGTGGTGGCCGGGCCGAGGTTGCGGAGCTTGCGGTCCAGAGTGAAAGCCCCGCCGAACGGCTTGAGGTTCACCGTGTGCTGCTCGCGCTCAGCCTTGTCGGCGGGGTACTCGGTGTTGAACGCTCGGAATCCGGCGCCGCGGGCGGTCTTGAGTCGGGTGTACCCGTAGATGAGGGTGTCTCCGCCAGCGCCGGGGGTCGCGGCGTCGTCGAACGCCATCTGGTCCCACAGCCAGCTGTACCGGCGGAGGTTGTCGATGACGGCGTGGTCGATGTCGGGGCGGGAGTTGATCTGGGCATCGGCCAGGGTGATGGCCATGTGGTGTCTCCTGTCGGGCTAGCCGACGCCGTAGTGGTTGCGTGCGGCGGCGTGTAGTGAGTTGGGTCGGGTGTTGCGCTGCTCACCAGGCCCGCTGGAGAAGTCCGCGCTGGAAGAGGCCGCCGCCTGGGCGACCCGGTACTTGGGGTTGGAGTCGACGGTGGTCTTGACCAGGTCGCTCACAGTCGCGGCGAAGTCATCCGCCGTGGGGTCAAGATCGCTGAGCTTCGTGGCAAAGCTGCGGGAGTCGAGGAGGGTGTCGACGTCCGCGCCGTGCTCACGGGCAGCCTTCTCGGCAGCACGCTCCACACGCAGCGTCCGCAGCTCCATCTCACGCTGCTGTGCCTGCTCCTGAGCGGCGGTCAGCTGCTTGGTGAGCTGCTCCGGGTCCGGCGGGGAGTCGTCCTCCTTCAACCCGAGAGCCTTCGCGATGGCGTCCATCTGAGCCTGCTGGCGCTTCTCCGTCTCGGAGAGCTTGGTTTCCAGCTCCTTCGCGGTGGCGCGCCGGGAGGCGGCTTCGTCACGGAGCTTCTTGACGTAGGCCTCGTCGAAGGTCTTGGGCTCCGGGCCCTTGTCCTGCGAGGTGTCGTCGGTGCGCTGCGTGTCAGCCGTGGTGGTGTCGGTGGTCGTGGTGTCGGCGGCTTCGGGCGCCTGGCCCTGCTGCTCGTCGGACATGGTGGTCTCCAAATGCGAAGAGACCACCGCCAGGGTGGCCTCTTGGTTGGGTGGGGTTATTCGTCCCGCTCAGGCGGGGTGTCCTCGGGAGGTGTGTCGTCCTCGTCAGGATCTTGCCCGCCGACGAGACCGGCCGCCGCCATCGGGTCGACGATCGGGTTTTCCTTCTGGATCTTCGCGACCTCTTCGAGGACCTGGTCGTCGTCCCAGTCGGGGTGCACGATCCTGACCTTGACCTCGTCGGAGGCGGCACGCGCCCGGGTCAGTAGCTCCACGGTGCGAGCGGTGGCTTCGGGTGCGTCCTGCACACCGTCCGGCCAGTCCACGGTGGGACGTTGCGGGGTCACCTTGGCGCCGCACTGGGCTTGGTCGATCTCCAGGAGCACCTGAGCGAACCGGGCGAGCTCGGGTCGCCAGTACCCGATCTTGCGGTCCCTCGTGGCGTAGGTGCGGCGCTCCCGGTGCTGCACCTCGGTGGCGGTCACAGCGAGGTCGCCGCTCTCCCCGAAGGTCTGAGCACTGAACCCAGCGGATCGGACGATCTGCTGTAGGAGGTGTTCGACGGTGCGCTCGTGCTCGTCCACGCGGATGTCGAACTGGACTTCCTTGATGAGGTCGGTGAACTTGTCGCCGCCGCCTTGGAGGCCCTTGAGCTGTGCGTACACCTCACGCTCAAGGTCGAACGTGGCTGCTTGGCCGCGCCCGTGCGTGTCCAGGTAGGAGTCCGGGACGATCAGGCGGGCTTTCGCCAGCCGGACGTCACGCATCCACGACGAGTACGCCTCGTCGAGGGCGTCCATGAGCTGTTCGGCGCCCTGATAGTCAGAGCGGCCCAGAGGACTGCCGCGCATGAGCCGGTTGGGGCGAATGTTCGGCACGTACACCACAGCGAGCCCGGTCGCCCCGGTGGTGATGCCGCCCTCAGCGTCGACAGCGAAGGGCTTGGTCTCCGGCCGGTCTCCGAGGGGGAGCTTCCGCCCGAGTTCGTCGCGGCTGCCCTCGTACAGGCCGTGGTACACCCTGCCCGGTTCGTGACGCTCCAGATGGCGCCACACACGGCCGTCGTCGCGCTCCTCCAGCACCCGCCAGAACGTCACACCGACCATACGACCAGCCCGCCACTCGGGCGCTGCACAGTCAGGGATGATCGCGTCAGCGAGCACATGGTCCGCGACCTGCTTGTCCCAGGACGCTCGCAGGTACACGCCGCCGTAGGGGGATGCGACTTCCGCGGCTTCGAGGAGGACCGCGCCGAGGCCGCCTTCGGACATGAGCATGTCGAGGCGTTCCTGCGTGGCGGTGCCCTCAGCAGTCAAGGTGGGCGCTTCGCCGAAGAGGAGTTCAGCGTTGGTGGAGGCGATGTCCCCAGCGATGGGCACGTGGATACGCGCGGGCATCTGCTCAGGGTTGGGTGGGCGACCCCACCAGAAGCGCGCCGCCGTACCGACCACGCCACCCCGGTACTGGGCCGGACGCGGCGTGGGGAAGTGCCGGAACCGGGACCCGCCGCCCCCGTACACGGCGGACAGTTCCTCGGCGGACCCGCCGTACCAGGCGCCGTATTCGTCGTAGTAGGCGCGGGGGAGGTCGGTGTCCTTGGGAGGCCAAGGCACGGACGAGTCAGGGAGCGGCACAGCCCACCCCCTCACGGCTGGTAGTCATAAACCCCGGCATCCGGGCGAGCGTGGTCACAGGTGGTTACTCGCCGCCGGTCTCGCGGGTGTGGATCAGATGCGCCATCGCCAGCCACGAATCCGTGATCGCGGTCAGCCGCTCCGCTGAATCCATGCCCGCCACCGACCGGGCCTCGGTGAGTACCGCTGACGCGGTGAAGACGCACCGGTCGAACGTCGGCTCAGGCGCCCCGAGTGCTGCTTCGGCCCGGTAGGCGCGCTCCTGGGCTAGTTCAGCGACGCGCTGGGTCGCTTCAAGTTCCTCGGTGAGCGACAGGCCGGGGACTCTCTGCGGAGGCTTGGGGGTGTCGGTCATGCTGCGAGCTCCAAGGGGTCGATGAGATACGGGCGCCACAGCGCCTCCGACGTCGTCACGGCGTATCGGCCGCCATCACACGAGTGGTCAGCGACCTTCAGCGGCTTGTCCTCGCCCTTCTCGGTGGCGTCCGGGTCCCACGCGTAACCGGGAGCCTCAGTGATCCAGCCCTTACACCGGTCGGACACAAGCAACTGGTCGTTACCGAGCAGGGACGTGATCAGCGACAGCCCGTAGATCACCTCGTTGTTCGCCGGGGAGGACGCCACACCATCCCGGTGCATCTGGAGACGGAACCCAGCAGCAGCAGGGTCCACCGCGACGTACTCAGGGCGTAGGTGCTTCTGCCTCGGGTGGTGGGGCTGGTTGATCCACGCGATCAACTTCTGCGACATCTCCGCGTCGGTGAGCCGCACCGCGTCCCGCTTCGGGTCGTGGCGGAACTCGTCCACGAAGTACAACCGGCCGTCGACGCCAACCCCGAGGAGGAGGCCGGCGGTGGGGTTGGTGGTGCCGTGGTCCACACCGAGGCAAAGCAGCCGCTCGAGGTCGGGCAGATCCTTCCAAGCGACAACGTGCCTGTCGGGGTCCCACACGTCGAAGATCGCGCCCTCAGCAGCGACCCACTCGCCGAGGATGTACCTGCGGTAGAACAGGCCCCGGTAGCTCTTCTTGGTGCGTTCCACGTAGTCCGCGGGCAGGTACGGGTTGTCCTCCAGCTTGAACGACACGCGCACCAGGTCGAGGGCGTCTTCGTCGTCGTTGTGGTGTTCGCGGCCCTCACGGTCAATCCACAGCTTCGCCCGGTCCAACCAGTCCGTCTTCAGCCAGTGCTGCGGGCCAGCCGGGTTCGACGTCAGGAACAGCTGCGCACCCTCGATCGACAGCCGCGAATACAGCATCTCGAAGAACGTCTGCGGCATCGTCGACGCCTCATCGACCAGAGCACCAGCAAGGGTGAGCCCCTGAATCTTCGTCACCGACGACTCGTCGTTCGCGCCGACCACGTAGATCATCCGACCCAGCAGATACAGGACACCGGCCCCGGCCACGTACCGGCACCGCTTCGTTCCGAGGATCTCGATCAGCGGGTCGATGACGTTCTGCTTGATGGTCCGCTGTGTCTTGCCGACCATGAGCAGCGTGCCAGCCGGGCCCTGCCGCGCGTACTTGATCCACGCGACGATCTCCCCGACGGTTTTGCCTGACCGGACGGTGCCCTCGTAGGCGTTGATGGACGCGGTCGACGCCCGCACCGCCGTGAGGGCTTTCCCAGCGAGGGGCTTGGCGCCCACGCCCACCCCCTACTGCTCGTCGAGCATCGACTTCAGCCACGCGTCGACCGTGGGCAGGTCGCGGTCGTCAACGTCGACCTTCTCCAACGCGGTGTGCTTGTCCACGGCGATCCCGAGCGCGGCGTAGGCGTTGCGGACTTCACCGAGCGGCGGGAGGTCGAGTTCGACGCGCTCGGCTCCGTCTTTGGTGCCGACGTAGTAGGCGTACTTGGACCAGGCGCGTTGTCGGAGGCGTTGGGCGTCGTCGAGGAGGTCTGAGGCGAGTTGTGCGCGGCGGCTGCGGTTGTCGGCTTGCTTGGCGCGCGTGGCCGCTTCGGTTTGTGTCCGGTCGAAAGACTTCTGTTCCTCGCGGGCGATCTTGCTGACGGTGGCGGGGGATACGTCGTGGTCGCGGGCTATCTGGTTGCGGCTCTTGCCCTCGGCTTCAAGGTCAGCGACGATCGCGGCGCGCTTCTTGGCGGGTAGGGGTGGCCGCACAATCACCTCACCCCCGCCATGGTCCTGTCACACTGGTGGTCCTTTGCGCTGCCCGCTCTGGCGCTTCCCCCTACTGGAGGTACTCATGTCGTCTGCGTGGATGCTTGGCACGATTGGTGTGGCGTTGTTCGCGGGTGGGCTCGCGGCTGCGTGGGCTGCGTCGGCTCTGGTGGATCCGCTGGGTCCGGCGCTGCTGGTGGCTGGTGTGGTGGTGTGTGCGGGTGCGTCGTTGGGTGTGTCGCGGTCGCGGTAGGTGAGTCGCCCGGCTGCTCTACGCGCCTACCCCCTGGGAGCGGAGCAGCCGGGACGTGTGTGGGGTCAGACGTTCATGTGGAGCACATCGCCCGGGGCGAATTCGTGGGTCTCGCCGGTGCAGGCGACCACGCGCACCACGGCCTTGATGTCACCTGCCAGCATGGGGCGGGGACGGATCATGTCGTGCATGATCAGGACCCGGGCGGAACCACTCTCGCCCCGGGGTGTTACCGCACCGCCGGGGTCAAGCATGCAAAAAGCCCGAGGCCGGTAGGCGCTCGGGCTTCATGATTTGATGGGTTTTCTCAACCCTATTGAATCTTACGGAACTTTCTGGTTGCGCGCAACCTTTCCCGTAAAATCGCTGGTTACCTCGGGTCTGCCTCCCCCTGCCACACGAGTTCCGGCCGCTCCACGTCGAGCTGGTACAGCGTGTGCCCGGCCGGGATGGTCACCTCCCCGATGAGCCGGATGGCCGCGTCGTACACGTGCAGCTCACCGTCCACCCACGTGTGCGCCACGGCGGGGATGCCGTGCGCTTGGAGGTCGTTCACGACCCACAGCCCCACCGGACCCGACGTGCGGGTGTTGGCCTCTCCGATGATGCCGTCGACGGCGATGAGGTCCGCGAGCTGTCCGGTGGTGAGCCACCCGGTCTCACCCAGGATCGCGTCGAGGGTGTCGTTGACGTGGGCGTGTCCGCGCCTGCGGAGGATCGTGTCAAGAGCGATAGTCTCGGTCATGGTTCCTGCTTCCTGGTTGGTGGTGGGTGCCTGTGGCCCGGCGGGAGCTTCCACCTCCTGCCGGGCCGTCTCATGCGGTCAGACGGTCACGATGCGGGCTCGAACTCCAGCCCCTTCGAGGATCTTCTGCGCGAGCTCGATCGCAGCTTCGGCGTCGCCGGGGAGGCCAACGAGCGCTTCGACTTCGCCGCCGTCCACGATGGCGGTGATCGCGCCGTCCTCGATCTTGAGCTGGTCGCCTTCAGGGTCCTCGTAGATGTAGGGCTTCATCGTGTTCTCCTTCGTGTGGGTTATGCGGCTTTCGCCGCGTAGGCGTCGTACTGCTCGGGGGTCTCAGCGGGATGCTCATCGCACACCGGCCCGCCGTCGGTGGGTTCCCCGCACTCCTCCCCGTCCACGGTGTGCACGCACCTCGGGTCGGGGGCGGGCTCAGGCGGCAGGTACCAGTAGTCCTCTCGGGTCACGGGGCGTCCTCGTGATACTCGGCGTCGTGGGCGGCCAAGCTCGCACGGGCGGCGCCCTCGTCCTCGGCGCCTCCTCCGGCGTTCACCCACCCCATCCCGGCGTGCGAACGGTCGCATGACCATCCCAAGCGCCCCCACTGGTTGGTGGTGATGCGCGGGTCGGCCGGGGTGGTGTTCTGCCCTTGGAGGTGCTTGGCGTATCGGCTGCGCAGGTAGCGGCTGTAGCAGTGCCCGCACAGCTTGGACGGGGCGACCTTCGCGGCGGCGAGTGCGTCGATGGTGGCTTCGGCGCCGTCTCCGAGTTCGGTGATGATGTCTTTGACGCGGGCGCCACTGGGGGTGAGCTGACAGAACAGCTGCCCGCTGTCCCAGCCCATGTGGATCTTGCGTCCGGTGGTGGAGGTGGCAGCGATGGTGCGCTTCATGGTGTCTCCTATGCGGCGAGTGCGAGCAGCGCGGCCCGCGCGGTCTTGTACGTGTCCTTGCGGGGCTTGTAGACGACGAGTGCGGCCAGGACCTGGGTGCGGGTGTAGCGGACGCAGTGGCGGCGCACACCGTCCTTGAGCGCGTAGCCCTTCACGCCCCCGGTGAGGCGCTTGCGGATGCTGGAGGCCATCCCGGTCGCGATGTCCTCGTCCACGCCCATCTGCCGGAGGTGGCCCGCGACGGTGTGGAGGCTGGCCCGGTGCGCGGCGTGGTCGGCGGTGCGGGTGGCGACCAGGTGGCGGCGCGCGGCTTGGCGCATGTGCCGCTTGATCCGGGCTTCGGCGGGGGTGGGGCGGTTGCGCATCGGGAGTTCCTTCCGGGGGAGAGGGGCGGACCGTGTGGCCCGCCCCGGGTGGTGGTCAGCGGTTGAAGTGGGACCTGACCTCGTCCCAGACGTTCTTCAGGGCCTCCTTGCGGTTCGGAATCGCCTCGCTGCTGTAGTTGCCGTCGAGAGGGGTGCTGACGATCCACCCGGAGAAGTCGGCGCCCCAGCTCTTGTAGAAGCGGCTGGCTTCGGCGATGACCATGTACTCGTCTCCGGACTCGAAGCCCGGGGCGTTCAGGGTGGCCTTCGGGTCCTTGGCCTTCTCGGGGTCGTAGATGTACAGGGCGGTGATGCTGCCGGGCTCGTGGACGATGTGGACGTGGTCGGCGTCGTAGGGGAGGCGGGTGGAGCACGCGCGGTCGTGGCCGGGCTCCTTGACGCACTTCGTTCCGCCGATGAACGGGCGTCCGCAGGTCTTCTTCTTTTTGGTGCTGGCCATGTCCGCCTCCTGAAACCTTGCCTTGCTGACATTGACAAGGTTAGCCAGACTCAGGGAACCTTGTCAATACGAAGCTGCAAAGAGTCGAACCCAGGAGGCCGACATGCCACCGCTAGACTTTGTCCACACCGCACGGACAACGAAACGAGCCATGGCCGACCCCGAAGCCGAGTACTGGACCATCCCCGACATCGCCGACCACTGGGGAGTCAGCCCACAAACCATCCGCTCCTACCGGTCACGAGGACGCGGCGAACTCCCACCCGAGGACAGGATGTTCGGCCGAACCCCCGCGTGGAAGCCGAAGACCGTCCTGGAGTTCCAGAGGCCCGGGAAGGGCGCGCGCACGGACCTGAAGTAGAGCAGCCCCCGCCGACGTGGCGGGGGCTTCGCTATTCCTCGTCCAGGTCGATCCCAAGGGCTTCCGCGATCTCATACGCGCCCTCGGAGCCGACCGTGGCCAGCAGCTCCGCGAGCCACACGTCGTCCGGGGCAGGGGTGGCGTCCACAAGGTGGGTGTACCCGCTCATGAGAAAACCCCCACCTGGGTGGGGGTCTCATCCCCGCAGCGGCGGGGAGCGCATTCTCATCCGGCCCAGGGGCGGATCATCCCCGCGTGCGCGGGGCGCGTTGTCCTCGTGTGTGCGTAAGAGGCACGAAGCAAAGGACCATCCCCGCGTGCGCGGGGAGCAACGGAAACCACTGTAGCGCGGGGGCTCGGACCTGTCAGCAGAACCAGAAAACGCAGCGGTTAGTCCTGGTGGTAGGCGTCGGCGCCGGACAGGCGTTCCACGGCGGCCTCTGCCTCTTCCTCGGACGGCATCCGGGGGACCAGGCGACGCACCCGGGCGATGAACTCCTCCGGGGAGGAGCCACTCAGGGCCGACAGGTCGACCTCAGTGGCGCCGTCCTCGGTCAGCAGTTGCTCCACCGCGCCCTCGTGGTCCTCGTCGGTCGAGGCTCCGTGGCCTTCGTGGACGTCCCCGATGCGGCGGATCCGCACCGGCTGACGCAGCTCCTTGACGGGCTCTTCGGTGAGCGCGTACCAGCCCCAGCTCACACCCGTGGTGTGCGCGAGCAGAACCGTGTCGGTGCGGGTGCCGTGGTGGTGCGCTTCGGTGATGCGGAACACCCGGTAAGTGGTGGTGTCCATGTGTGTCTCCTTCGATGCGGTGTGGTGGCCTCCCCGTGCACGCGGGGAGCAAGAGCAGGGGGTCAAGCGCGCTCGACAGTGATCCCGTCGGCCTCACCCTGGCGGGTCCACTCGCCCACAGTGCGGTACCCGGCCCCTTCCAGGGTCTCGTCACGGTCGCCGTCCATGGGCAGCACCTCGTCCGTGCCTTCCACCCACACGCCAGCGGCGTCGATGTCCATGACGTGCAGCTCGTTCCCGAAGTCGTAGGCGACGCGGGTGACCTTGGTGTCGTCCTTCATCTTGCTCTCCTTGTGCTCGTTGTAGATCTGGCCGAAGCGGGCGGGCTTCATGCCCAGCGCGGCGGCGGCGGCCTTCTGCGTTCCGTGGTCGGCGTAGGACTGGTGGACCATGCGCCCCCGTTCGGCGCCGATCTCGCTGCGGATCTGGTCGAAGATGTCGGCGAGTGCCTGCATCTTCTCGGCGTCGGGAAGCGCGTTGAGTGCGTCCCAGTCGATGCGGTAGTAGCTCATGCCCAGGGGTCCTCGTCCTCGCCGGTGTCCTCGTCGTGGTCTTCGGTGTCGCCGCCGACCGCGTCGGCCCAGGCGTCGCCGTGCTCGGTGCGGTGCTCGGGGCGGGCGTGCAGCACCTGGGGGAGCTGCTTCTCGGCGGTCTCGAACAGCGCGGTGGCGATGCCCTCGCGGCGGAATTCCGGGGCGGTCTCGATGTTGGCGATGATCAGCGTGTCCATGGCCACGTGCAGCTCGGAGGCGACGGTGCCGTCGGTGGTGATGGCCTGGAAGCGGTGGTAGTCGACCTCGGTGTTCTCTCCGGCGTAGGGGGCGACGGTGTAGGTGATCTCGTAGGTGGTGCCTTCGGTGCTGATCATGTCCGCCGCCCTTCGGTGTGTCTTGCTGACACCCCTAAATATAGGGTACCTAGACCAGGGCGTCAATAGGGTACCTAGATTTTCTGGAAATCCACCCCTGACATGCGAAAACCCCCGCCACCCTCACAGGCGACGGGGAAGCTTCACCGGTTCTGCGCCTTCGCTGACCTGCACTCCGGACACCGGCACCCGTGCACGCGGTAGGCGTAGGCCGTGCCGTGAGAGATGTCGGGGTTCCGGGTTGCCATCAACCCCGCGTCCAGGGCATACACGAACTCCGGCCACGCCACCCCGATGGACCACAGCTGCTTGACGGACAGCCCTGCCCCGGCCGCGACCTCCTCCAGCGGGGCACCGCCCCACACGCGGGCCACGACCTCCCACCGCGCCTGTTCGTGCAGCGACCCCTGCTCCAGGGCAGCGAGACGGTACTCGCGGGTTTCGCGGGCGTGGTCCCACCGGCACACCGCACACCGACCCTCACACCGGCCGCTGCGGGTGCGATACCGGGACCGGCCGTGGCCACCGGTGTGCCAGCGGTAGTAGTCCCGCTGGCAGATCCCGGAGTACCAGGCATCCCGATCGCACCCTTCGACCTCGCAGGCGGTGTTTTTGGGGGCGACGTCGTGGGCGACACAGTAGAGCGACTCCGGTTGCGCCTGCTCGGTGCATGCGGCGGTCACGCACTCGGTCACAGGGTTGGGCTTGTTCGGCCAGACCCGGAAGGGCACCCCCAGGCCGAGGTGCTTCCACTTGTACATGCGGGAGCGGTGGCCTCTGCACCACTTGATGGCAGACTGCACGGTGGTACGGGTGCAGTCGGGGGACTCGCAGACACGGGTGTTCGTCACTGGTAGCCCTCAGCTTCCAGCCGGTACCCCTCGTTCTCCAAGTCGGCCAGGTAGTTCGCCAGCCGGTCCTCGACTTCGCCGGCGTCCTCGTGGCGCGGCGGGGTGGACGCGAACTCGATACGCTGCGGGCTCGTGAGCGCGCCGTCGGTCGTGCCGGACACGTACACCTCGATGGCGCCGTCGCGATAGCGGGCGATGCGGACTGTGCGGGTCTCGACGCCCTCGTCGGCGATGCACTCCAGGTAGCGAATCTCTTCCTGAGGCCGTTCCTTCAAGAGCTGCCCCACTCGCTGCTTGCTGATGCCCAGCACAGTGGCGGCCTTGGCCTGTGAGCCTTCCTGGCCGTACACCTTCGCGACGAGAGCGACCGCTTCGCGCTTGTACGCGGCGGCGGCCTCACGGGCGCGCCGGTCGATGTCCTTCAGCTGCCTCGCGGGGTTCACACGATCTCCTCGTTGGCATCGTCAGTGATCTGGCCTGCGCAGCGGGCTGCCGACGGCATGTCCATCGGCTTGCTCAGCCAGTACTCGCCCATCTGGCGGACGTGGTCGGCAGCGGTGTACAGGGGGCGCCAGCCCTCGCGCGGCGAGGGCAGGACCTCCACGCGGGCGTTCGGGTCGACGGCGATCACCGCATCGAGGCGGCCCGCCTGAGCGTGGGCGTGGATTCCCTGCACATGCTCAGGGGTGACCTCCACGGGCGGAGTGACGCTGATGGTGGGGTCCACTTCGCGGAGGGCGGCCTGCACCCACCCCAGTGCGAGCCCGGCGAGGCCGCCCGCGTTGTCCGCGGCCAGGACGCGGCGCAGGATCTCGGGCGCCCATTCGCGGATGCGCTCCGGGTCGGATGCGTCGAGAATGGGCCGGTGGTCGAGCAGGGCGGCGACCAGCCACCAGCCCGGGGTGATCCGGGTGTTGTCCGGGACCTCCATGAACCCGGCCCCGGCGAGGCGGCCGGTGGGGCCTTCGGTCCACCGGTACCCCCACTTCCAGGCGTCGGAGGCGTCGGGCCAGCGGGACCCGGCCCAGATTTCGAGGCGGCCCAGGTGGGCGTTGCCGACCCGGTGGCGGTCGCTCTCGCGGGCGAACTCGTCCCGGTAGTGGGCGAGGATGCTGCGGAGCCCGCTGGTGGTGCCGTCCCAGTCGGCGGCCTTGAGCAGGGTGTGGGTAATGGGTTTTCCGTAAAAGCCGATGGAGACGCGGGCGGCGTGGACCCGGGCGATCTCGCGGGCGAGGGTGACGGTCACTGGGTGATCTCCTCGGTGGTCTTGATGGTCAGCAGGGCGGTGTTCCACACCCGCAGGCACTCGTGCTCGCCGGTGCCGTCGGCGGTCTGGTCGGAGTACTCCACGGCGTCGTATCCGGCGGCGGCCAGGGCCTCGCGAACCCGGTGGTCGTCGGCGGCCCGGTAGAGGGGCATGAAGTGAAAGTCGAAGTCGGGGAGCACCTGGGTGGTGGCCCGGCGGAGGTCGTCCTCGTCGGCGATCTCGATGGACTGGTCGACGGCGATGGTGTGGAGGTGGCCGCCGTCGTATTCGCGCTGGGCGTAGTCGGTGGCGGTGTCGGGGTCGTCGACGAGGCAGATGTCGTTGGAGGCGGACAGGTCGGTGATGTGGGCCTGGCTGCCGTGGTAGTAGGTGTAGCTCATGTCCGCCTCCGGGGGTTTGTCCTGCCGATGGCCTAAGTAAATACCCCCCTTGCCATATTGTCAAGAGGGGTATTTACACTTGGGGCATAGGGTCCCTGACATGCGAAAACCCCCGTCGCCCTTACGGACGACGGGGGCTCGGGTCCGGCTCTTCCACGAGCCCACCGGACCCTCCCACCCCTCTCGGGGCGGGTCTACCGCGCGCTATACCGTCAACCGGCCGTGGGGACGCGCGGAGACTTGCGGGGCTGCCACCCCCTCAGCTGGCAGCCCACCCGACCCCATCCGGGCGCATGGTCCCACCCCGCAGCGCCGTCGACCACCCTCGGGTGTGCGCCACGGGGCGGGGGCTTTAGCGGTCGTCGGGGTGGGTGTACATGGCCCCACCGGGCATCTCGTAGTACATGCCGCCCGCGTAGGACGGCTTGTCGATGCGCGTCCGGGGCTGGGAGGAGCGGCGCTTCTTACGCTTCGCGGTCGTCTCCTGCTCCCATCCCACGTATTCGCCCTGTCGGGCATCGGCGGCCTGCTCCTCAGGGGAGAGCGGCGCGTCCTCGGGGAGCTGCTCGGGCGCGTTCACGCGGACACCGCCGGGTACAGGTCGGCGCGGTTCGCCCGCAGCGCCCCGAGAATCACCTGATACCTGGTCGCGTCAGCGATCGTCAGGTCCATGAGCGTCCCCGGACGCACCGGCGCGCCGTCCTCGGCCTGGAGGAGCACGGTCTGCACGAGGTCCGCGACCGCGCTGGCCTGCTTCGGCGTGAGCTTGCGGTCCTCTATGGCCTGTATGAGCGGGTCGGGCCGCTTCTCCTGCGGGTAGCGCACAGCGCACACCTCCGGTCAGGGTCGCCAGCTGGGAAGACTGGCTGCTTCTGGTGGACCCATCGTCACGCACGCCCGCTAAAAACGCAAGATGCGATCCCAGACGCATGGGAGGATACTGGAAGCATCTGGCCCCCGACAGCGAAGGATGCGCGTAATGTCTGAAAAATCGGCACGGAGCATAGGCTTCGCGGGTCAGAGCAGCACGGCCCGGAGGAGCGAAGAGTTGGCCGCCAGCCCCACCCTGAGGCGACGACGACTGGCCAGAGAGCTACTCCGGCTCAGGGAGCAAGCAGGGCTGACCGCGAAGCAGGCAGCGGCCGAAGCGAAGAAGCGCGCCCCCGAACGCAGCTGGTTCGAAGCGAAAGTCACCCGCATCGAAACCCGCAAGATCAAGCACGTCCGCGACGCAGACCTGCTCACCCTCCTCGACATCTACGGCGTCACCGACACCGAGCAGCGCGAGGCCTACCGCAAGCTCGCCCGCGAAGCCAGCAAAAGCGGCTGGTGGGTCGGCTACCGCGACATCCTCGGCGCGGGCACCTACATCGACCTGGAGACCGAGGCGTCGCGCATCCGCACCTACCAGGTGCAGTACATGCCAGGCCTGCTCCAGACCGAGGCCTACGCCCGCAGGATGATCCGCGCTGGCGGGGTCGTCGCGGAAGACGAGATCGACCGCCGCGTCGAGGTGCGGATGATGCGCCAGCACATCCTTTCCCGCGTAGACGCACCCCGCCTGTGGACGATCATCGACGAGACCGCGTTTCGTAAGCTGCCCCGTGACGTCGCCGCGGATCAGATCCGCCACCTGGTGGACGTGCAGCGCCCCAGCCTGCGGGTGCAGGTCCTCCCGGACGCGGTGGGTCCGCACGCCGCGATGGACGGGTCCTTCGTGATCTTGGACTTCCCGGCGGACCCGGCTGCGGTGTATCTGGAGCAAGTAGGCGGGACGGCGCTACTCATGGAAGACTCCGAGCAGATCACGGTGTATGAGACCGTGCTCGATCACGTGCAGGCCTCCGCTCTGAGTGTGGAGGAATCTCGTGCGTGGATGCTTGATCGACTCAGTCAGCTTGAGTAGAGGACCCGACCATGCTTGCCAGAGACACATCCCACCTGAAGTTCCGTAAGTCGTCCTACAGCTCCCCGAAGGGGCAGGACTGCGTGGAGGTCGCTGATGCCCCGGGGGCGTCGGCGGTGCGTGACACGCAGCATCGCGATGCGGGGGCGTTGATGTTCCCGTCCGGCGAGTGGGCTGCCCTGCTGCGGTCTGCCCGGTAGCGGGTACGACGAAGGCCCCCCGGTGCGTTGGCCGGGGGGCCTTGTCGTGCTTACCAGAAGCATCCCAGGTGCACTGTACCTGCTGGTAGTCGTAGCGGCCAGGGTCAGTGGTTCGTCTCCTCCTCGGCGATCTGACGAGCGCGAGACAGGGCGGCTTCAGGCTTGAGCGGGACGATCTCGACGGGCACGTAGGGAATTCCCACGCGCACCGCGATCCTCAGCCGGTGATGGCCATCCCAGAGGCGACCGTCGCTGCCTCGCAGGATCGGCATGGTGATCCCATTGATCTGGATCTGCTGTTCGAGCTGGTCAAGGTAGCCGGTGGCGGCGTGGCGGCGGTCGAGATCAGCCCACTCCTCCTCCCAAGTCCAGTCCTGGGAGCCACAGTGGACCTCGGAGAGGATGCGGGCGAGGGGCCAGACCTGCACGCTGGTCGCGGACTCTAGGTCGGCCCTCATCCGCTGGTTCTCCTCCTTCAGCTCCCGGACGCGGGCCACCAGCGCGGGCACGTCCTCGCGGGCGTGCGCGACGAACTCTCCGAGCGCTTTGTCTTCGCCGATGCTCAGCGAATTGAGGCCGTAGCGGTCGCGGCAGATGCCGTCGATCATCCACCCGGGGTCGTGCCAGTCGCCGACCTTCTCCAGGCTCCACGGCCCTTCGGTGACAGCGTTGTAGCGCGCTTCGATCGCTTCGAGGTCCATCACTGCTCTCCTCGCATGTCCTTGAGCGCCCGCAGGTATCCGTGGTCCCACGGGTCGCCGCTGTAGTCGCGTTCGGCGGCGGCTTCGAGGCCAGCGATGCGGGCTTCCACGACCCCCATCACGGCGTCGGCGATGGTGTCGGCGTCGGCGTGCTCATATCGGCCATCAGCGGCAGCGATCACCTCGGCCACCTGGTCTCGCAGGGACATCACGACTTCTCCCTCTGCGCCTTGGCGTACTCCGCCGCCATCTGGCGGTGCTCCTCCAGCGACACATGCGGCTTGGCCGGAGACAGAGGCGGGTCGGGGTACACGTCCCACGACGGCTTGGCGGAGGGTTCCTCGGGTGTGGTGTGGAAGACGTGGGCGCCGGGCGCGACCCGGCGGACGGCGTGCGCGATCGCGGCGGCCATGTCGTCGGGGTCACCGTGAGGGGCAGAACAGGTGACGACGACGCACACCCGGGCGGGCTGGAGGTCGGACATCAGGACTCCTCGTGGTCAGGGCTGGTTGCGCCGATCGACGGCGTCGATCTCACGGGCCGCATGCCGGGCGGACTCCACACTCCCGGGCGGCGGCTGCACAGTGACGTCCTCGCCGGGGTGGAGGGTGGTCCATCCGTGGACACGGAGCATTCCGGCGTGTTCCTCGACGTCGGTGACGACCATCCATGCGGGGGCGACCAGTGCAACACCGGGCTGGAGGTCGCGGGTCTTCGCGGTGCGCTTCATGCGGTGTCCTCGCGGTTGGCCCACTTGATGAAGTCGCCGGTGGTAACTCCGGCCGCCACGAGCACGGCCTCGACGATGTCGAAAGCTTCGCTCTTGGGGATGGTGACGCTGGCTTCGATGCACTTGCGGCCTTCCCAGCGCACGGTGGCGATGGTGAAGGTGTCGTTGTCTTCGGCGAGGAAGTCGATTTCGTTGCCGCGGGCGTCGCGGTACTGGTTGTTGGTGTAGGCGTCCATGGGTCTCCTTGTGTGTGTCAGTGTGGTGGCGGGCCCGCCCCGGGTGCTTTGACCATCCGGGGCGGGCCCTTGTCGTGCGCGGGTCAGCTCATGCCGGGCAGCGGCACGTCGTCCACGCCTCGGGTGGGCGTCGCCGCCGCTGGAGTGCGCGGGGTCGTGCGGACCGGCGAGGGAGCGGGCTCCTCCCGGATCGGGCGCGGGCGGGACGGGACGTCCACGTGAGCGGGACAGTACTGCTTCCACACGTCCGCGCTCTGCATCTCGGTCACCCACCCGGCCTCGTGCGCGGCGGTGAACGCGTCCACGGTGTGGGACAGGTGCAAGGCACGCCGGTCCTTTTCGTGCTGCTCGGAGCGGAGTGCGGCGGGGACGGCAAGGCGGAGGCAGTCGGGGGCGTCGCAGGTGATGACCCACACGGTCGCGGATCGGATGCTCATCGGATCTCCTCGGGGTGGTGCTTGATGGAGTCGAGCAGTTCGATGCGCTGCTCCCGGTCGGTCATGCCTGCGTCGGCGAGGGTTTTGTGGGCTTGGATGGCGGTGGCGGGGTGGCCGTGGATGCGGTAGCGGGTGCCGTCGTGGGTGATGCCGGTGGCATCGAGTCGGGCAAGGTCCACGGGGTCTCCTTCGTCAGGTGAGGGTCAGGCGGTCAGTAGTCGGCGTGCACGAACCCGTAGAAACGCACGTCCGAGTAGTCGGACAGAAGGTCCGACCCGTCGTAGTTGTAGGCGTCCAAGATCGCCTTGAGTTCCCTGCTGAGCGCACCCAGCGCAGGCGTGCCCTTCCGCACCACGTCGCCCCGGTCATCAACGGACTCCGTCCACCCCCACTCGGCGGGGATGTTCTTGATGACCACGTCGATGCTGCTGCCACCGGCGTAGGTGCGCGTGCGCACGCTGTAGGTGACCTGTGCGGGGGCGTTGGCGATCGGGTCGGTGGTCGCGAGGGCCGCGCCGTCGGCCGACTGGGCCTTCTTGCCGATCTTGCGGGCCATCTTGATGTCGGCCCGCACCAGCTTCGCGATGGCGGCAGTGCGCAGACCCTCGGTGCTGTCGTACTTGGCCCCGTAGGCCCGACGGTCGACGACGCCGGTTTCGGTGAGGCGGATGCCGTTCGCGCGGGCCTTGGTGATGAGGCGGCGGAGCATGCGGCGGGCTGCGTCGCGTTCGGTGTCGCTGGTGCGTGGGTGGTGGATGAGCGCGTTCAGTAGGCCGACCTTGGACTTCAGCTTGAGCGTGGTAGCCATTCCATCTCCCTTACCTGTCTGTGCGGTGTAGCTACACCTTACGCCTTGGTGTAGCTACACCGCAAGCGGAATCCTTGATAAGGTGTAGCTACACCGAAAGGAGTTCAAGATGAAGCCTGTAGCTACACCCCGATACGGTGTGCTCATGCCCAACGCACCCCGCACACCCGCACGTCAGGTCCGTATCGGCGACGAGTGGTACGAGTTCGACGCCGCCGCGAAGTCCATGGACACCGAGCGGGCGACTCTGCTGCGTGAGTTCATCGCGTGGTACCTGCGCAAGCCCGGCGCGAAGATGCCCAAGCGGCCCCCGGCGATCGCCCCGAAAGAGGGGGAGGAATGAGCAAGACCGCGCTCTACCGGTTCTTCGACAAGGACGGGCAACTCCTCTACGTCGGCATCACCGAACGGCTTGGACAGCGTTGGCTGAACCACGCCCAAAAGAAACCGTGGTGGGACGACGTCCACATCCAGACTGCCGAGTGGTTCCCCGAGCGTGCTCTCGCGGCAGAGGCGGAGAAGCTGGCCATTCGCTCCGAGCACCCGAAGTACAACAGCTCCCATTCCCGACGTTGGGAACGCCCCAAGCCACCTGAGGTGACCCTGTCAGCCGAAGCCGAGAGCGACCAGCCCGAGTCGAAGATCCCTGGCTTCTTCACGGTGGAGGAGGTGGCGGTGCGCATGAAAGTGAAGATCACAACGGTCCACCGCGAGCTTCACCGCAAGAGGCTGCCAGAGCCGGACGCGCGAGTCGTTCGGTCGCCTGTCTGGAAGGTCGAGACGATCCTCGCGTGGGAGAAGGACCGCGCGTCGGCGTCGTGGAACCGCCGGAAGTGACGCTGTGAACCCCCGCCCGTCGGGGGTTTTCCCCGCTGTGGTGCACGTGCACACCAAAGCCCGCACGGGGAACCGTGCGGGCTTCGACGTGTTGGGGATCAGGCGCGCGTGACGTCGGCGTACAGGGCGTCCTCCTCGGAGCGCCACTCCTCGGTGGTGTCCCACCCGTGCTTCGCGAGGATGCGCCCGGCCTCCTCGGCAGCCTCGGAATGGTCGCGGCTGGTGGGGACGCTGGTGGGCCACGACTGCCCTTCCAGGTCCTTCGTGGGCCAGTACGCCTCCTCGTCGCTGTCGGCGGCGACGGTGTAGCCCTGCGGCTCGTAGGCGGCGATGCCGACCCAGTAGACGCCGCCGTCGCCTTCGTAGATGGACGCGGCGAAGTCGTCCTCGTTGAGGTCCAGGCCGATGGTGACGAGCTTCCGGATGGCTTCGGCGCGCTTGATGCCGTTCTCTTCGGCGTAGGCGTCGACGCGGGGGAGGGTGTCGCCCATGGCGACGGAGACGATGTTGCCGATCTTGGGGCGACCGCCGCGCGGCTTCAGGTCCTCTTCGGTGACGGTGAGGAGGTGGACCACGTCGACGTCGTCCTCGTCGCCTTCGGTGTCGCCGTCCCAGACGAGGACGCGCCACTCTCCGGTCTGGCCGAGGGAGAGCAGGTCGGCGTACTGGTTCTGGGCGATCTCCTTGGCGTACTCCTTGGCGGGTCCGGTGTAGTCCTCGGTGCCGCGTGCGTCGTCGTTCTCGATGCCCCAGCCTTCGGTGTCGGAGAAGTGGCGGTCGATGCGGTAGGTGTAGCGGGCCATGTGAGCCTCCCAGGTTCGGGGGTTTCCGATATGGAGAACCTAGCCCCGTGGGGGAGTGGACGTCAAGTAGTCCATATGGAAAACTTCTGGCAGAGGGCACGCCAGACACCCCCCATGCACGTGCAAAGGGGGTAAACTGGGAGGACAACCAAAAAGAGCGAGCCCGCGCGGTGCTGGACACACCGACACGGGCTCTGACCGACCAACCTGTTACCCCCAGGAAGGCGGCTAGGCATGAAGCTTAGTCACATCATAGTCGGTGACCCGCATCGGGGCAGTGCCTCGCGGGTCACAACGCCGTACCTCCCCCAGGGAGGCGCGCGATGAACGAGCCGAACGAGACGCTCGAGTTCGCCGGTCCCGTCAGCGACGGTTGGTACCGCACTCAGATCCCCGACTGGATCGCGCTCAACCCCGACCTCAAGGACGGGGCATACAGGCTCTACTGCATCCTCCGAGCCCTCATCCTCGAGAAGCAGAAGAACAAGATCCGCGTCCTCAGCCACGAGCAGATCGCGTTCCTCGCCGTCGGTAAAAACGGCAAGCCCGCATCGATCTCCACCGTCAAGGCACTGCTCGCCAACCTCCAAGAGGTCGGCCTCATCTCCAACCCCGACGGGTCCCGCATCGTCACCTCGAGCGGCCCCGGGTCGATCCAGTCCCGCCGCCGGTACCAGCTCGCTGACTGGCCGAAGGCCTCGAGCGGATACACCGGGTGGCGCAACGCCTTCGACAAGCTCGACGCGTTCACCGACGACTGGCGGGACTCGAGGACCGACGTGTCTCGAGGGCGCATCGACAGCCAGAAAACTGACCCTCGAGACGACCAGGGGCAGAACACCCTTCCCGCTGGTCAGCTCGAAGGACAGAAATCTGACCGCCCCGGTCAGAAATCTGACCTCGACAGTCAGAAATCTGGTGAGAACTACGCCCCGACCAGCGACGATGCCCCCTTCCTTAAGGAGATGCCTGAAGGAGATGCCCTAACCTCTTCTTCTTCGGCGACCGGTGAGGACACGACTCCCGTCGTCGCCCCCTCCGAGAAGAAGAAGAGCAGCGACCGAGAAGAAGCCGAGAAGATCATCAGCGAGAGGCTGCCCGACACCACACCCGACGAGCGGTCCGCCATCATCGACGTGATCCTCGCTGAAGCCGCCGCACAGGGGCGCAAGATCGGGTTCATCGCGTCCTACACCAGGAAGCGGCCAGACACGCTGCTGGAGCAGGACCTTGCCCAGATGCGCCGCCACAGCTCCGCCCCCACCGCCACCGAGTGCGGCGTGCACCAGGTCGACATGCCCCCGCGCGGCTGCGACGCCTGCGCAGGCGAGATCAAAGCCGGAGACCCCGAAGACATCGCCCGGCTGCGCGCGCACCTCGCTGTGGTGGGGGAGAAGGCGCGCCCCGACCTTGCACGGCTCCTCGGAGCGCCTCAGGTGCCCGTACAGGCGACAACGGGTGGTTGGTCGTGGGAGAACCAGCTCCGAGGCAAACGAGCCGCCAGGAACGGCGTCAGGGGCGGCTCTCGGGCGCCCGTCCTGCCCAACGAGGCCTACGACCACGTCACCGACGAATGGCTGAAAGCGAACCTGCTCTAGCAGGCGACACTAGGAAGCAGGAGGCAGCACATGACTCACACCAACCGTCACCCCTCCGAGTGGGGCTTCACCGACTGGATCACCGAAGCCCGCGCCCGCCTCGACGAAGCCGAACAGACCCACGCCCGCATGGTCGCCGGAGAACGCGTCCATCGCGCCGATTTCAGCCCTCCACGCAACGGGGCCGTGGGAGCGATTGGCGCTGCGATTCGCCATGCCGTCCGGGACTGGGATCACCTGAACACGGACATTCCCGACGCAGGCGCGATCAGCCCGAAGAAGCGCAAGAAGACCCCGAAACCGCCCGTGCAGGGGGCGCTGTTCGACGCTCCCGACGCCTAACCCCCCGGGGGCGTTGGCGCACGCTGACGCCCCCGACCAGCGACCACAGACACAGGAGGCAGCATGGACCAGCCCACCCCAATCCTCGACACCGGACACGGCGAACTTCCGCCCGCCCTCATCCTCGCCGCCCCCGTACACGCCACGGTGACCGCAGAACAGGCGGGCTCGCTTGTCGGCCCCGTGAACACAGTCCTCGCCATACACGCACCCATCGTGCAATTCGAGGACGCTGACAACGTCGGCGGCAGCCCCGACCAATGCGGGCACTGCGGGAACCCCACCAGCGAAGGCCACTACCGAGACCAGTGGTACGGCAACCTGCTATGCCCCAAGGCCCCGACGCTGTGGTGCAGCCACTGCCTGGACGGACAGGGCGGGTATGCCGTCTGGCCGTGCGCGACCGTGAAGGCGCTCACCGCGACCGCCTGACCTTCGGGGCGTCGGCCACGGCGCCCAACCAACACCAGGAGG